>CAZRLV010000046.1:0-15116 GCA_964600955.1 uncultured bacterium | reverse complement strand
CCCATGTTGGGCCGATTTTTTGAGTTTTTCTCTAAAGAAGTCATTCCCATAATCGACGCGAAGAGTTCAATCTCTTCCCAATTCTTGCTTCAAGACTGATTGAGGTCGGTGAGCATAGTAAAGCTGAAGATGGAGCTGACAACGCAGAACCCACTACAGCGATTACCGTGATGGAAGAAGAACATTTAAAGGGCATCCAGATTGCCGCTGTGGCTTTTAATCTATTCGGACTGGCTTCACGCTTACGTGACCCTGACTCCCGGCTTCTCGTTCTGGATGCGGCCGTTGAGCAAGGAAAGGCATTAGTTGAACTCTATCGCCTGCATATTTTTCGAGAAGAAAAAATCCTCTTTCCCCTGGCTCAGAAACATCTAACAACAGAAGAAATGGATAAATTACTATGACCCAGGCAACCAAGATCCCAACCTTGGATGAGTCTCAATATTTTCACCGGGTTGTGGTCTATACCAAAAAAGACGGCGAGATCCGTCTCGTTGATATGCATGATGCCACTCTGACTCCACCCTTAGAGCCTTGGCTGGGAAAAATCGTCGAACTGGCAGATGGACAGCACACTCTAGGAGATTTATTGACCTTTGTTAAAGGGCTCTACAAAGCCAATGCTCCTGAGGGGTTGGAGATGACCCTGGCCTCGGCAGTCGGGCGATTAATTGAGGGAGAAATCATCGGCCTGACAAAGGAGCCTGTGTCTCTCCCCTATTATCTTTCCATACCCGCCGACCAGCAGGACGCTGACCAAGCCCAAGAGCTGATGAAGCAAGACGGCTATATGGGCTTTCCCAAGAAATCAGCTACGGATGCTTAAGCTGGCTGAACCTCGTTGCCATTTTCCATATACTGATCCAGGGTAACATTGCCGGCGCCTTTCCATACCATTAAACCCAAAACGAATAGAACCAGCATGGAAAGCTCTAACCCCTGGCTGGCGGCAAACAAGCCTTCCTGGATATGAATGAAAACTACAGCTCCTGCCAGGACTGTGGCATTGAAAAAGGCGGAGACCCGGGTCCCAAAACCAATCGCCAGACAAATCCCACCGACGGTGTGAACTCCTACGATATACCATGCCAAGACATTTTCTAGATTTCCAAAGCTACCCGTATAAGCCTCCACCACTTTCATATTCATAACGAAATAGATGCCCTTTATTGCCAGGGCAAGCCCCAGGTAGACTCGTAGTAAATCGATCGCCGCGATTTTCCCGCTAAGAGCTGCAAGAGATGGGATTTTCTGATGAACCAGATCCCATGGGCTCTGTTTTGCCCCGTGTAAAGCATGTCGTTTTTCCAAGGCGGAATCAAACTCTACCTTGACCACCTTTTCATCTGACTCAGAGAAAGTCACAAATAATGTGAAAAAGGAAACAACCAAAACACAGCAGCCTAAAATAAACAAAGATTCAGGCCAGGTCAGGGCCTCGGATCGAAACAAAAAACCAGCGGCAACGGCTCCCATATTTCCACCGGCACCGACAATTCCGGCCACAGATCCTAAGGCCTTTTTATTAATGAATGGCACAACGGAATAGGTAGCTCCTTCAGACATCTGAACGAAAAGACTAAAGACAATCATGGTTCCGATTGCAAGAGGAAGTGCGGTCATCTTAGCAAAAATCAATAAGGCAATCCCTTCGATAAACAAGGCCATAAACAACCAGCCTACTCGGCCCTTCAGACCGCCCTTGAGAGCAAACTTATCACCAATGATTCCACCAAGAGTTCTGGCGAAAATATTCATTAACCCAAAGAGTCCGGCAACCAATCCAGCGGTTTTCAATCCGAGATCAAAATAATCCTTAAAGTAAAGAGCAGCAATATTATTAATGGTTAGCTCAACCCCAAAACAGGCTCCGTAAATAAAAAATAAAGCCCAAACTCTTTTATCCTTACAAGCCAGCCAAAAAGTCCCTTTTACTTTTGAGCCGGATCGCAGTTTCCCCTTTTCGCGTAGATCTTTGAAGTTGCCATCCGGCAGGTCAGTGGTGACGAAAAAATAAACCACGCCGGCGATCATACAAACGGCTCCCGCCGCAACCATGGATAGTCGCCAACTCCAGTAATCACTGTAACCCAGTCCAACAAAACCGGCAAATATAAGCGGCATAATCATCTGGGTTACACCACCACCCAGATTTCCCCAACCCGCTGAAGTGGCATTTGCGGTTCCCACACAATTGGGGGCGAACATAACAGAGGTATGATATTGGGTGATGACAAAGGCCGCCCCGATGGCCCCAATGGCCAGTCGAAACAATAGAAAGGTCTCGTAGTCATGCGCAAAACCGATTCCCATCACAGGGATAGCACCAAAAATCAATAGAAAGGTGTAGCAGAGTCGTGGACCAATTCGATCGCAAAGCCAACCGATAAAAAGCCGGGCCAAAATCGTAATCGCCACCGAGGCGATGATGGTATTTCCAATTTGAGTCTTGGTCAAATGCAATTCATCGCGAACAATGGCCATCAAGGGAGCAATCCCAAACCAGGAGAAAAAGCAGAGGAAAAACGAGAACCATGTCATATGGAAGGCTCGCATGGGACGCGTCCCAAGACTAAATAACTCAATCTTGGTAGCTTTATTAGCAATATCTACAATATCTTCTTTAGCTTCTGCCGCAGTGTTCGAACTCATGGGGAAATCTCGCTTTCTCGGATTGCACTAATGGGGTGCTCTTTGTGTTTCAAAAAAGGTTGCGAAATTCGTGCCAACTGCTTGCTAGAGGTACCATGAGGTTATGGGGCGAGATTTAATGCTAATTTTGACAAGTCGTCAAGAAATTGAAAATCTGTCAAACACGTTTTGTCATGGACTTGAACCCACTACGCCAGCCTTTGACAAGGCTGGCGTAGTGGTAGAAATCCACAATAGAATGGAGCTTATGGCAAACTACGGATTTTGAACGTAGGCGTTTTTTCTCAGATAAAACCACCAGTTAATCACGCCGCAAACAAAATAGAAAATAGCAAAGCCATAGAGGGCGTACTCGGGGGTGGTTGCCTTAATCTGCTCTCCAAATACCTTGGGGATGATAAAAGCACCATAAGCCGCCACAGCCGAAGTCCAACCCAGGACGGGTCCGGCTTGTTCCTCGTTGAAAACCATAGCAATGGTACGAAAGGTAGATCCGTTCCCGACTCCTGTAGCCGTAAATAGAATGATAAACAACACTAAAAACGGAAAGAAGTATTGCTCGGGTGTTGGAGAAGCATAAGCGGCCTTCATAAAATAGGCCACGCCCAGAGCTGAGGCAATCATGGTGTAGGTGGTCCATTGCGTAACTCTGGCTCCACCCAGGCGATCAGAGATCCATCCTCCCACGGGTCGAATCAGGGCACCAATAAAGGGCCCCATCCAGGCAAACATCAGGGCGCTAGGCCCATTGACATTGACGGTGTCATGGGTCAGAATTCCATCGGCACCCACCACATGACTGAAACCAAAAATCACTTTAATAGCCAGAGGAAAAGCCGCTGAATACCCAATAAATGAACCAAAGGTCATGGTGTAGATGATGGTCATGCCCCAGGTGTGCTTGTTGTTAAAGATCTTATATTGCCGTCGCAGGTTTTGATTCAACTCACCTGTAGTTAGAAAAATCATACCGAGTACGGTGCCTGCAATGACCAGTGGCAGAGCGATCCATTTACTCAAAAGGCCGATTCCAATAGGAGCTGGCAGCAGTAAATACAGTCCAGCTATCGCCATTACAAAGGCAATGGATAGCAAACCTAAAATCTTCAGAAAAGCACCGATTGGATTGCCGGGTTTGGGAGTCACAGACTCGGTGGCAATATTATTCATGCCAAACCAGCCAGCAAACGCCAGGGGAATTAAAAACACCAGCCAAACAAACCCGGCGTTATGAATAAAGGTCTCAGTCCCGGCTGGAATTTTACCCACCAGGGTGCCGCTGGTATTGACGAGGGTCATGGACTTGCCGCCAAAAACCCCCACGGTCATCATCAAAGGCACCAGAATCTGCATGGTGGTTACACCAAAATTTCCTAGACCAGCATTTAAGCCAAGCGAGGTACCCTGCACTTTCTTTGGGAAAAAGAAGCTGATATTGGACATGGAAGAGGCAAAATTACCCCCACCAAAACCACAAAGCAGAGCCAGAACCTGAAAAACCCAGAGCGGGGTGGATTGATCCTGCAGTGCGATACCCGTACCGAAGGCTGGGATCATCAAGAGTGCAGTTGTGAAAAATATAGTATTACGCCCTCCGGCAATGCGGATAAAAAACGTACTGGGAATTCTCAGGGTTGCCCCAGAAAGACCCGCAATGGCCATCAGGGTAAATAGCTCTGCTTTGCTATAGGGAAACCCCAAGTTTAGCATTTGAACCGTGATAATCCCCCAAAACAGCCAAATGGCAAACCCCATCAGCAGACTGGGGATGGAAATCCAGAGATTTCGATTGGCTATCTGCTTTCCGGTGGTTTCCCAGAAACTTTCATCTTCGACTTCCCACTTAGTGATATTGGTAGACATTGATTGACTCCTAAATTAGTTATTTTTTGGTCTGGCTTCACTCCAGGGTGTACGTGAGTCACGAATTCGGCCGCGATTCCAGTTCCAGTAGACGACCTGAAAGGGCCTGGCAATATAGTGCAATGGTGCCACCATAAAATGCACTAACCGGGAGAACGGAATCATGAGCATGATTAAAAAAGCTCCAACAATATGGGCTTGAATCACCGCGGGCATGGCGCTGACTGCCATGATGTCGGGATTGAATTTCACCAAGGACCACAAATACGGTGATAAATCGGAAGCAAACCATGAGGAACCCCAGCGATATCCAAGGGCAATCCAGCAGCCCAGGATCACTTGAACCAGAAGCAATACTTCAATGAATACATCCATTTGTGAGGTGACCATGCGGATACGAGGATCGGTAGCTCGTCGGTACAATAACCAAATGAGGGCTACAAGAACGCTGAGTCCAAAGGTAAAGGCCGCGACCTCCAAAATCAGAAGCCGCACTGGCTGACTGTTCCAGAGAAGGGTCGTTCCAGGAAACCACCAGGCACTAAGATGTCCTAGCATTAGTACAATCAATCCAAAGTGCAGTGGAACCACACCCCAGAATAATCGATCTCCTTCCAAAAACTGCGAAGATAAGCTGGAAACTCTAAAACCAGTTTCCTTCCATCTCATGATGAAGCCGATCACGAATATGAAAAAGGCAACATAGGGAAAAACAACGAAAAGAAAAATATCAGGTACAGGCATTATTATCTCCCTCTATTTCAAGCTCCTGGGTAATGGAACTTAAGAAATCCACGGAGTGATCCGGTAGTGATTTCAGGTGTTTAACATTGTCGAGATCGAAATCTTTGGTGAGAACCAGGATCAGGCCCTTGAGAGCATGTCGATATGCCAAAGCTCCTTCCCTTGGGGTTTCGATCAGTGTTTTATAGTGTTTTTGATAAGCCTCCCGCTTTTGCCCCAGCCTTTCTGGAGCAAACTCGGCGATCATTTTATGAATCACCGGAGCCAAAATAATCTGCACCAACTCTTCAAGGGTCTCGCGCTTTTCAGGAATCTCTCCCAATAGGGCGATGAGACGTAAGACATTGGGCAGGTGATCGGCCAGTTCGCTTTGGCAGTCATTGCCGCACTCGATCTGTTCTTTATTCATACAAGAGAGAAGTTCTCCTCGTTTATAGTCTTCTCCAAACATCACATAGCCGATGTCGAGAGCCGTGATGGATTGGACATCGAAGGACTTGGTGAACAACTCTTCCATCTGTCTTAAGGTATGCGTGGGCAACTCCTCATAGAAGTCAGCAAATTCACTACCGGCTTCAGGGTAGTCTCGCAGTAGATAGTCTCTTGCTCGGGTAACCACCTCGGTATAATCCTCGCGGGGGTAGTCAAAAATCGAAGCCAGCAGATTGTAATGTGTAAGATCCATAGCTTATAACCCCCGTTGTGCCGTGTCTTCTTTGAGACCAAAGCCCGTAGAACCTTTTTTGTCGCCCGTAAATTCAAGCATTTCCATAGCCTGCTCACGATGAGCTGGTGGTATGACAAAACGATCATCAAATTTGGCCAGAGAAGTCAGATAGTAGATAGCATCCACTTTCTCAGCGGTTAAGCCCGTGTCTTTGAGGACGGTTTTAACCTTTTCCTCGCTGATATCGCCAACCGTTTTCCAGCGGCGATAAATACGCACAGCCATAAGTTTTTTGACTCGATCCACGACCTTGGACTCATCCCCAGCTCCAAATAGATTTGCCATGTATTTCATGGGAAAGCGTGATTGTTCAATGCCTCCCCAGAGTTCGTCCGTACTGGTGTCATAAAGCCAGTCATCATCCCAATACTTGGCGATATTATGCATTTTGTCGGCTTGCTTCTTGTCGGATTTCCCGACGGAAGCCATTACCGGCAACAGAGGGGGTACATAAAACAGCATGGGCAAAGTTCTAAACTCAGCATGCAGTGGAAGCGCAAGCCCCCATTCCTTGACGAATTTGTAAACGGGAGATTGTTGAGCCGCTTTAATGGTGGAGTCCGCGACACCATTCTCTATGGCAGCGGCGATCACCTCAGGGTCATTCGGGTCCACCAGGATGTCGAGGTGACTATTAATCAAGTCCTCTTTTTCACAGCTGGCAACTTTATGAATTTTGTCTGCGTCATATAAAATGACTCCGAGATAGCGAATCCGGCCCACACACGAATGCATACATGCCGGAGCGAGTCCTGCTTCAAGACGAGGATAACAAAGAATACATTTTTCGGACTTCCCGGTCTGCCAGTTATAATAAGACTTCTTATAGGGGCAGGCCGTCACACACATTCTCCAGGCCCGGCAAACCGTCTGATTGATTAAAACCACACCGTCCTCACCTCTTTTGTAGATGGCGCCCGAAGGACAAGAGGCTACACATGCCGGATTCAGGCAGTGGTTACAAATTCTTGGCAGGTAATAGAAAGCCATGCGTTCCAACTGGAACATGGCGTATTGATCGTGAGCTGTCAAATTCACAAGATTCGGGTCATTGCGTGCATAGTCTGGTGTGCCACTCAAATCATCATCCCAGTTGGGACCTGCTTGAATATCCATGGGTTCGCCCGTGATCATGGATACGGGTCGGGCGGTCGGCTGATCTTTGGCGGCCGGACTCTCAATCAGATCCAGATATTTATAGGTAAAAGGCTCGTAATAATCATCAATAACCGGCAGGTTTGGATTGCTGAAAATATTAAGCAATCCTTTGGCCTTGCCCGCGCCCTTGAGATCAATATCCTGACCTTTCTTGACCCATCCGCCCTTGTAAATATCCTGGTCTTCCCATTTGGTGGGATAGCCGGTTCCAGGTTTGGTTTCTACATTATTCCACCACATATATTCAGCACCTTTACGGTCCGTCCATATGTTTTTACAAGCGATGGAACAAGTATGACAGCCAATACATTTATCGAGATGAAAAACCATTGAGACTTGTGATCGAATATCCATTGTTTTTCCCTATTTGTTAGTTAATTAAAAAACAACCTTGGTCATTTTCTTGATTGTGACATGCGTATCTCGGTTACAGGCGATAGGACCCCAGTAATTGAAGTGGTAGGAAAACTGTCCGTAGCCACCACAGAGATAATTTGGTTTGATATGTACGCGGGTGAAACTATTATGTCCCCCGCCTCTTCGATTACCCCGGACTTGTGACTTGGGTATCCCGGTAGTTCTCTCGGGAACATGGTAAACAATACAGACCCCTCTTGGAATCCGGGCGCTTACCGAAGCTCGCGTGCAGTAAACTCCGTGGTCGTTATAAACCTCTACCCAGTCATTGTCCTGAATACCCATATCCCTGGCATCCATCTCGTTTATCCAGCAAGGCTCAATGCCGCGCGATAGAGTCAACATACGATGGTTTTCCATGTATGTGGAATGAATATGCCATTTCCCGTGCGGCGTCAGGCAGTTTAGTACCTTAGCCTTGGCTCCGTCTTTCAGGGTTTCTTTCAAATCCCCGTAGGCCTCGGGTTTAGGGGATGGCTTATAGGTCGGTAAATTCTCGCCGTAGGCGATATACATCTCGTGATCGAGGTAAAAAGCCTGTCTTCCGGTTAGAGTTCTCCAGGGAACGAGCTTATCTACGTTATAGGTGTAAGCACAATAGGCTCTGCCGTTGTTCATTAGACCTGACCAAAGAGGAGAGGTGTTATAGCGTCGTGGCTGGGCCTGGAGGTCGGCGTAGCGCAGTTTAACGTCTTCGCTACCTTTACCCAGGTCAACCAGATCTAGGCCCGTTTTCTTTTCCATATTTTCGTAAGCTCGAACGGTCAGTGCGCCGTTGGTGAGCGTAGAAAGATGCAAAATCGCATTGGCGGCATCGGTGTCCTCCTCGATGGAGGGAAGCAACTGTCCTTCATACTCTCTCACGGGAAAATGATTAGAATTTATCATTTCCTGGTATTCACCCTCACAGAAATAGTGATTTCCGTGTGCTCCGAGACCCTTGGTTTTTATATTCTCCCCAAGGGTGATGTATTTCTCATAGATCTTGGTGTAATCGCGGTCGACAATTGCCAACTTGTGCATGGTTTGCCCTGGAATGGCTTCGCATTCCCCGTTGTACCAATCCTTGATATTGGGTTGAGTCACCTCATCTGCCGTATCATGCGATAGAGGCGAGGCTATAATATCC
Organism: uncultured bacterium; assembly: GCA_964600955.1. Lineage (GTDB taxonomy): Bacteria > Muiribacteriota > UBA6191 > UBA6191 > UBA6191 > CAZRLV01. The sequence goes on along the minus strand of CAZRLV010000046.1, from coordinate 6,426 downwards.
TTTTGGGGCTCTGAGAGATATTTCTTGGCAGCCTCACTCGTCACCCGGGCCAATGCCTTGAAGATTTCCCAGTCGGTTTTCGATTCCCAAACCGGTGCAACCGCCGCTGACAGGGGGTGAATGAAGGAGTGTAAATCCGTACTGTTCATATCCGCTTTTTCATACCAGGAGGCAGCAGGCAGAACGATATCATAATAAACAGCCGAAGAATCCATGCGAAAGTTAAGATCAACGACCAGATCCATCTTGCCTTCCGGGGCGAATTCATGCCATTTCACCTCTTCGGTATGATCTTCTGAGTCTTTAGCAATCTTATTTGAGTGTGTGCCCAGGTAATGCTTAAGGCAATACTCATGGCCCTTCATACTGCCTACAATGGCGTTTCCGCGCCAGATATACCAAACTCTGGGGTAGTTCTCTTCGGCTTCTGGATCGGCAATCGAATATTCAAGTTCTTTGGACTTTAGTTTCTCCAAAACATAGGTTTTAACTTCATCATCTGTTTTAGCCCCCTTGCTCATAGCCTCCTTGGTGAGCTCTAGAGTGTTTTGCTTGAACTGGGGATAAAAAGGCATCCAACCGTTTCTGACAGACTTGAAAATCGTATCTGCCGTGTGCATGCGGGTATGATCGTTGTCTGGGACGGTATTGTATTTTGAAAACTGACCGTCATAGCGATATTGGCAAGTATTGATATAATGCCATAAAGGGGCTTGCTGTAGGCGGACGGCTCCCACCCAATCCTTGGCAAAAGCCATATTGGACCAGGAATCCATGGGAGCCAGTTTCTCCTGACCCACATAGTGGTTTAATCCACCGCCGTTTTTCCCCACACAGCCGCAGAGCATCAAGGCCATGGCACCGGCCCGGTACATGAGGTTGGCGTGGTACCAGTGGTTGATCCCGGCACCGATGATGATCATACATTTGCCCTCAGTAATTTCCGCCGTACTTGCCCATTCTCTGGCAAACTGGAGAACGGTGTTGGAATCGACCCCGGTGAATATTTCCTGCCAGGCTGGAGTATAAGCCGAGTCTTTATCACCGTAATCAGCGGGGTAGGCTCCATCGAGTCCTCGGCCAACTCCGTACTGCCCCATAATGAGGTCATAAACCGTTGTGACTAAAACCTCACCTTCGACGGTTTTGATTTTACGGGCTGGAACCCCACGATAAACATGATTATCCAGCCCCCATTCCGTAAAAGCCGTCTGTGCCACCTGATCATTTTTATCAATAAAACTCAAGATAGGATCGTAGGCGCTATCATCAGCGCTGTTCTCGAACTTCATATTCCAGTTACCGTCTTTTGAATCCCATCGATGACCCATGGCCCCTTTGGGAACCACAGGCTTACCGGATTTCTCATCGATATTGACGAACTTCCATTCACCCTTTTCCATGTCTTGGAAATCTTTGAGTTCATTGGCACGTAAAAGTCGACCGGGTTTGAAGTTATCTCCGTCGGCTTCTAACTTCACAAGATAGGGACTGTCCGTGTACTTCTTGGAATATTCCAGAAAATAAGGAGTCTTTTTCTCATGGTGAAACTCCTTCAAAATGACATGAGTCGCAGCCATCCAGAAAGCACCGTCACTACCGGCGTGCAGGGGAACCCACTGATCTGCATATTTGCAGACCTGACTGAAATCAGGAGAGAAAACCACAGCCTTGGTTCCGTTATGCCTGGATTCCGCGAAAAAATGGCAGTCGGGGGTGCGGGTCATATTCAAGCAAGCGCCCATATCCGCTATCATCTTGGAGTTATACCAGTCAGCACTCTCACAAACATCGGTCTGCTCCCCCCACAGTTCCGGGAATGCTGTAGGCAGGTCACAGTACCAGTCATAAAAACTTAAACAAACTCCCCCAAATAGTTGTAAAAATCGACCCCCTGCTGCGTAACTGAGCATGGACATGGCCGGAATCGGAGAAAATCCAATGACGCGGTCAGGACCATATTTTTTAGCAGTATAGATATTGGCTGCAGCCATGAGTTCAAGAACTTCATCCCAACTGGCTCTGCGGAAACCTCCCATTCCTCGGGCTTCCTGATAATTATTGAGCTTACTTGAATCAGCCTGGAGGTTTTCCCAGGCCTTCAAGGGGTCTCCTCCGGCAGCCCTTTTCTCCTTGCGAAAGGCATCGATTAAAGCGCCGCGAATCAAGGGGTATTTAATCCTTAAAGGGCTGTAGAGATACCAGGAGAACGAAATCCCCCGCTGGCATCCTCTGGGCTCATACGGCGGAAGCGAGTCTTCCAATAATGGATAGTCGATTTGCTGGGTTTCCCAGACGACAATTCCATCTTTTACGTGAATCTGCCAGGAGCATCCGCCAGTGCAATTGACCCCATGGGTGCTTCTAACAATTTTGTCATGCTGAAAGCGATTTCTATAAAACTCTTCCCATTGTCTGGTTTCAGGAGAAATAATGTCTTTAATCCAACTCATAATTTTACCCTTATAAACTACGTTACGATTTAACGTATTGTGATTTGATTTATTCTGATTTGACCTGGCGATCGTAGATAGCCTGATTTACAGAGCCCTGTTTTCTCAAATTCCAAAGAAAAGCATAAAACAGCAACAGGATGATGACCCCAAAGCCGCCTGCAACCGCCAACTTAATGCCGTAGTCAGCCGGTTGATAAATATTCTTCTTATATGCCTTATCCGCAAATTCCAAAAACCCCGTCAGAGCATGTACCTCGTCCTTGGTTAGCTCTTTGCCTTTGTAAGCCTGGTTCATCACGGGAAATGGGGGCCTGTCAAGAATGGCGCGCACACCTTCACCACTGACTTTGGTGAAAACTTCGGTTAGCTCAGCGGCCAGAATGCCTCCGCCAATGACGGCATCATTTCGAACATGATGGCAGGAATTACAAGCGGGTCCGCGATTGGTAAGTCGGGTTTTTCCTTCAAAAAGATCCTGACCCAAAATGATCTCTTCATCCGTTATTGGACGAACAACCTTGGGGGCAGGGGCTGACTTAGATCCCCCGCTTTTAGAGTCGATATACTCCATCACCTCTTGGATCTGTGCATCTGAGAGAGGCATATCCGGCATGGGGATATTGTTGAACTTCTTGAATACAGCCACGGCCTCGGGATCACCGCTCTTGATAAGAGTCTGCGAACTCTTTACAAATTTCATGATCCATGCCATGGAGCGCCTAGCTGTAATACCTTTGAGGTCAGGACCTACACGTGGCCCCTCCCCAATACTGTGACAGGCTGCACATACCTTAAAGGAGTCCTCACCACTGCACCAGAGTCCAGGCGTGAATACTGCCACAATTAGTAGTAGTTTAAATATTTTAGAATTCTGTGTCATCATGTCATCATGACCTTTCAATTTAGCGATGAAAAACCTTAAATCCCTGTGTGTCAACAGCGCCCGCCATTTTGTCATTCGCGCCATCTTGACGCTGCCGCCATTTTGACACGCGCCCATTCCAGGTTCTCCAGAAACTGCCTGGACCCGTTTATGCCAGTCGAGGTAAACCCCACGGCGGCGTAGGAAACCATAGGGGCTTTCTGAACTTCGAATGCACTGTGTAAACCACCTGGATATCTCATAGAGTTCAGCATAATGCAAAGAGTGTGCCATGATGTCATTACCCATGAATAACAAAGGCTTTGCCAGCATTTCTCATGCTCATGGATTACATGACTTTCGTATTATCCGGTGTTTTGTATATGATGGTCGTTGGGTGCAAAATTTGCTGGTAGGGTTGCAGGCGGACACGGGAATTTAGAATGAGCAAGATATCAAGGCGACAGCTCTTTAGATTGAATCTCTCCGAACTGCAGAGGCTCTGTACTTTAACCCATGAGTCTTCTGTGGGTGAGACCAGCCTGGTGCGTCCACCAGGGGCTAAGCCTGAGCGAGACTTTCTTGCCACTTGCCAGCGCTGCGGCAGTTGTTCAAAAGCCTGTGAATACGGTGCTATTTTGCCCCTGGGTCCCTCCTCAGGTCAACTCGAAGGAACCCCGGTAATGGAACCTGAGAAAAACCCCTGCCGCTATTGCCAGGACTTCCCCTGCATTAAGGCTTGTCCCACAGGCGCTTTGAACGGCCCGGTTCCAACCGAGCCCATGGCGAGTGTGGAAATTCATAATGAAAATTGCCTCAATTCTCAGGGGATCATTTGTGAAACTTGTGTGCTGCATTGTCCACCTTCAATTAAAGCTATAAAAATGGAAGGGCCGTTTCACGCACGCATGCCAACACTTAACCCGGATCTTTGCGTAGGATGCGGACTTTGTGCCTATTATTGTGAACAAGGTAGTGCAGCGATTGAGGTGAAGAAAATTAGGGGGAGAGAGGAATCAGAGGGAGTATAGGAATCAAAGGTAGCAGAGGAATCGGAGAAGTTAGGAGAAAGAGAAGATGGATCCCCTGGTCAAGCCAGAGGATGACAAGAGTTGGGGAAGGAACTAAAGGACTATCGGAACTAGAGAACTAGAGGAATGTGGAAAGAAAAGAGGCAACAATAGGAGCAATGGAAATAATGGATTCAATGGAAATAATGGATTCAATGGATTGGAAAGAAAGTTCCGTCATCCTACGGCTTGACCAGTGGATCCATTAAAGAGGTCGAAAAAATCTTCTTCTTCATTCTGGATTCTGGTTTTTTGGAAGGAGAATAAAATGCCTGAAAAATTAAGTCTTGAGGAAGCTATCAAAAGAATTCCGGTGGGGCAGCGGATTTTGATTGGGTCGGGGGCGGCGATTCCGTCTGCTTTGGTACGGGGGTTGGCGGCACATGCCGAGCGCTTTCATGACAATGAGGTGACCCATCTCATGTTGCTTGGGAACCTCGATCTTGTGGATCAGAAGTTCAAGGGTCATTTTCGTGATAATAGTCTTTTTATCGGTGATAATGCGCGCAAGGCAGTTCAGCATGGACATGCCGACTACACCCCCATTTTTCTATCGGAAATTCCCCGTCTGCTTGGATCTGGAAACTTTCCTGTGGGAACGGCCCTGATTCAGGTGACTCCCCCGGACAAGATGGGAATGTGCTCACTTGGAGTCAGTGTAGATATTGTACGCGCCGGTCTTGAACATGCGAGGCTGGTTATTGCTCAGATCAATCCGCAAATGCCAAAAACATTTGGACAAGCCCTAATTCCCTATGATCAACTCGATATTGTTGTAGAACATTCCGAGCCCCTTCCTGAGCTGCCTATGTCCGAGATCGATGAGACGGTGCAATCCATCGCCAGAAACACAGCCTCCCTGATTGCCGACGGCAGTGTTTTACAGCTTGGCATCGGCTCTATCCCCGATGCCATTTTGGCAGAGTGCTCTCAACTCAATGATCTTGGAATTCATACTGAGATGCTCTCAGATGGGGTTATGGATCTCATGCAAAAGGGAGTTGTGACCAACCGTACCAAGAGTATTTTACAAGGTAGAACCCTCACCAGCTTCGCTATGGGGAGTCGTAAACTCTATGAGTTTCTACATGAAAATCCTATGGTTGAGTTTTACGGCTCAGATTTTGTCAACGACCCCTTTATCATTGCCAAGAACAAGAGAATGATCAGTATTAACTCTGCTTTGCAGGTTGATTTAACAGGGCAGATTTGTGCCGATTCTCTGGGACCAAAATTCTATAGTGGAATCGGAGGGCAGGTCGATTTCATTCGTGGAGCCTCACGCTCTCGCCATGGCAAGCCCATTATAGCCTTACCCTCCACAGCAAAGGGCGGCAAGGTTTCCAGAATCACGGGTCATCTTCTCGAAGGTGCCGGTGTGGTCACCACCCGTGGTGATATCCACTATGTGGTCACTGAGTTTGGAGTTGCCAGACTCCATGGTAAAACCATCCGCCAGAGGGCTTTGGAGCTTATTCGCGTGGCCCACCCAAGATTTCGAGAAGAGTTGCTTGATTTCGTAAAGGAAAACCGCTATGTATATTTTGATCAGGCTCTGGTGGATCCTGAGAATCATTACCCCAGAGAATTTGAAGAAAATATCCGATTTGGAGAGCGAGAGTTCAAGGCACGTCCGATTCGTGTTACCGACGAGCAGAAGCTACAGGATTTTTTCTACACCCATAAACTAGACCCGGGGGTATATCGTTATCTTAAACTTCCAGAATGTTTGGATCATTCTCATGCCCAGACTCTAATCGATGTGGACTACCATCGTAAAATGGCCCTGATTATTCTGGAATCTGGAGAATTCGATGATCGCATCGTCGCCATGGGCCGCATCGAACCGGCACCGCGTGAGGGGCTTTATGATCTTCAGGTGGTGGTGGGTGAGAAGGTGCGAAATCAAGGCATGGGTAGCTATCTTTGCTCGCAGTTGACCGCTTTTGGCCGCTCACGAAAACTCAGTTGTTTGCGCGCTGTATCTGGAACCGAAAACATAGGAATGAAGCAAATTCTCGATAAAATGGTTCATCGC
>CAZRLV010000045.1:8492-15422 GCA_964600955.1 uncultured bacterium | reverse complement strand
TGCTACTAATCTCGAAGTAATCGACTAATAGTGGGGTGAACTGAATGGCCGTGGGAATGCACTGGAAGAAGGAACTAGAAGAACTATCGGAACTAAAGAACTAGAGGAATGAGGAGAAAGAGTAGGAGGGGCTTTGGAACTGTCATTCCATTAAACCTCTTTTCGTCATTACACGGCTTGACCGGGGGATCCATCTTAAAGTCGAGTCTCCAGGAGACAGAAGCCAGAATGAAGAAAAAGATTAGAAGAAGAACTCAGAATTTTTGGCATTTAGGCTTGACAGCGCCACTCAGAAATTTATTCTCACCTGTCACCTGTCACCTGTCACCTGTCACCTGTCACCTGAATTCTTTCCTCTTTCCCCGATTGTTCTTTACACCTCATCTGTGTATCCTGCCGTTGGTTGTGTTTACAGTACAGTAGGGGGAAAAATATGAGCATTTATCAGTCACTTGATTTTATGGATATGGATTCCATGTTTTCTGAGGAGGAGCTTTTGATGCGTTCTTCCGTGCGCGATTTTGTCTCCTCTGAGGTCATTCCCCTTTTGCAGGATGCGCACCGTAAGGAAGAATTCCCTGTGGATTTGGTTCCACGATTTGGAGAACTGGGTCTTTTGGGGGCAAATCTCAAGGGTTACGGTTGCGCTGGAATCTCAGATATTGCCTATGGTTTGGTCATGCAGGAATTAGAGCGTGGGGATTCCGGAATTCGTTCTTTTGTTTCGGTGCAAGGGGCTCTGGTAATGTGGCCTATTTACAGCTATGGGAGTGAAGCTCAGCGAGAGAAATATCTTCCGGGTTTGGCCAACGGTAGTCTGATTGGTTGTTTTGGACTGACAGAGCCCGATTTTGGGTCGGATCCCAGTGGTATGTTGACTACAGCCGTAAAGACTTCGGGTGGATACCGTCTAAATGGCAATAAGATGTGGATCACCAATGGTTCCCAGGCGGACCTTGCGGTGGTTTGGGCCAAGTTGGATGGGCAGGTGCGCGGGTTTGTCGTGGAGAAGGGTACGCCTGGGTATTCCACAACCCAGACCAAGGGGAAATTTTCCCTGAGAGTCAGTGTGACTTCGGAACTGCATTTTGAGGACTGCGAGATACCTGAAGAGAACCTTCTACCGCAGGCCGTCGGATTAAAAACAGCCCTGGGTTGCTTGACCCAGGCTCGCTATGGGATTGCCTGGGGAGCGTTGGGGGCGGCAAACCACTGTTATGATACGGCCCTTAACTATGTTAAGGAACGCCAGATGTTTGGTGCTCCTCTGGCCCGTTTCCAACTCATTCAGGCCAAGCTAGCCCGCATGGTTCAGGAGATTTCCAAAGGACAGCTTTTGGTTTATCAGCTAGGTCGTCTTAAAGAAGCCGGCAAGCTCAAACCCCATCAGGTGTCATTGGCGAAAATGAATAATGTACGCATGGCGCTCGATTGCGCGCGCGAAGCCAGAGATATGTTGGGGGCCAACGGCATCATTGATGAATACCCAATCATTCGCCATTTGATGAATCTCGAGACGGTCAACACCTATGAGGGTACCGAGGATATCCATCGTTTGGTTATCGGAGCCAAGGTAACCGGTATCCCAGCTTTTCGCTAGGCCATCAAATAATGGATGAAAGAATCCGAGTCAGCTCCCAATATAGAAGCTGACTCGAACCTCAATACATCCAACTAGAGGATTTTTAGTTTTCCGCGTGGAATGCTTCCTGACTTGTGCTTACACTTAGGAGAATTGGCTTTTCCATAAGTTTTACAGGACTTGCAGCTTTTTTTGGCGTGCTTTTTGGCTTTGTACTTGGCGCAATTTGCCTTGCTGTAGACCTTGCATGATTTGCAGGGCTTTTTGGCCTTACACTTGGCGCAATTGGCTTTACCGTAGGTCTTGCAGGATTTTTTGGCCGCTTTCTTAGCACTGCATTTGGAGCAGTTTGCCTTTCCGTAAAGCTTGCAGGTCTGACAGGCCTTTTTAGCAACCTTTTTCATCCCACAGAGGCAATTTTTACCGCCCGAGTCTTTGCAAGTCTTGCAGGGGCATTGGCTTGGCTCACCTCCGCATTTACAATTGGCTACCCTCTTTGGGGACTTATGGTGTCCTTTATGATCGCCCTTGTAATGCCCTTTATGGTGGCGATTCATAGCACATTTTGGACAGTTTTTCTTCCCGTAAAGATAGCAGTAAGGACATTTGGCATCAACCTTATAGACATCCTTCATGACTGCCTTGGAAGGCATATTACGTGCACGGATTTTAGCCAGCCTATGACGCAGCCGTACTACGTAATGAGGAACTGAGGTGTTCCCAGCTCCATGCATGGACTCTGAGGCGGGAAGTTGAGGTATGACTAAGGTCAGGCAGAGTACGGCCTGAAATATGAAAAATATTTTTTGCATGATGGACTCCTTTTTTTAGTTTTTTTTACTCTCACCAAAACGGTGTTGAGAGTGTACCAGAAGGGGAAGGGGAAGGAAAGAGGAAGGAAGTAAAGAACGATCGGCACTATCTGAATCATCAGAATGGGAAATCGAATTCTGCTATTCTCTGGCTTGACTAGGGGATCCATCTTCCTCTTTTCCTTTCCCATTCCAATGTTTCCATTAATTCTATTGTTTCCTTTTCTCTTCAACCTTTCGTGCCTTTCGTGGTTCAATCTCTTCTCTCTTCCAATCTATCCTTATGTCCCTGGTGGCAGAACATGCAGTCAATCTGATCGGCCTTGCGTCCGCTGCCGTGTTTCCAGTTGAGAAATTTGGAGTTGATTTCATGCACCATGCGAATCATCTCGCGGGCGCGCTCCTTATGTCCCAGAATTTTTCGCTGGCGTGGGTCTGTGATCTTCTCGCTGAGATTTATTTTTTTGTCTTTAAGATGGCAGAATTTGCATTTGACGCCCAGAGATTTCGCGAAATATTTCATACGAGCTTTGAGCTCTTTTTTGCTCAGGTTTTGATAGAATTTGCGCGACGATGGCTCTGAAGCGCCTGCGCCGCTACACACTGCAAAAGAAAATAGGAGAAAAAGAGAAGCTCGGAGCCCATTTGACATGGACTTGATTATCGCAAGTGTCCGTCTCAAATTCAAGAGATTAAGAAAATACCCGTAAAAGTGAAATGGTCCCCCAAATATAATTTGAAGGACCACTGTTAGGAAGATCCGGGTTCTTACTAATCCACAGCTCAAACCCAGGAAACCTAATCGAGAATCTATATAAGGCATCGTCAGGGCTAGATGTCAGCAAAAGTCTGATCAAGTGTAAATAGGGTTGTAAACCAATGAAAAACGCCAATAATCTACCAATAGCGACTTATTTATACTAATTTTCAAAAAAAATAAAAATTTTGATAGAGATGGAGTTCAGTTGGATGTGAGAAAGGCGCAATCCGCATAACTAAGGGATTTAGTTAAAGATGTCCCTTTTTGGAGCGCGATTGAAAATTAATGAAAACTAATTTTTTAGTTGTAAATTAGCAAGGCTCACAGCCAGTTTTGCACCCAGTCTGGAGTTGTTATAGATCAGTTCTTGATTGGTAGCAAGGCTTTGACCCCGCGTAAATTTCTCAATTTCTGCCAGAAGAAACGGGGTGACGTTTTTTCCCCGAATATCTTGGCGTTCAGCCTCTTCTACAGCTTCATCAATAGCCTCGTTGATTTGATCCTGGGACATGGCGTAGTCCTCTGGAATTGGATTTGAAATCAAAAGACCTCCACGTAGGCTCATACCCCATATAGCCTGGATGGCCCTGGCCAACTCTTCGGGTGAATCTACACGATAGTCAACTCTAAAGCCGCTTTTACGGGTGTAGAAGGCTGGGAATTCATCGGTTTCAAAGCCAACCACCGGGACCCCATGGGTTTCGAGGTATTCGAGGGTTAGACCAATATCAAGGATGGATTTACATCCACCACAGACTACGGCCACATTGGTTTGGGCGAGTTCCATGAGATCGGCTGAAACGTCAAAGGTTCTTTGAGCGCCGCGGTGGACTCCGCCGATTCCTCCGGTCACAAAGACGGGGATGCCGGCCATATGTGCCAGAATCATGGTTGAGGCCACGGTGGTAGAGCCATTGAGCTTTTTTGTGACGACAAAGGGTAAATCTCTGCGGCTAACTTTTTGTACATTCTGGCTTTGAGCCAGGGTTTCAATCTCATCTTTATCAAGACCTATTTTTAATTCACCTTCAAGAATACCTATGGTGGCCGGAATTGCCCCATGTTCGCGGACGATGGACATACAGTTCAGGGCCGTTTGAACGTTTTGAGGGTAAGGCATCCCATGTGAAATAATTGTGGATTCTAGAGCGACCACCGCGGTCCCGGCATCGAGAGCCTCACGGATTTCAGGATGAATAACCAGGGACTGTTCGATCATCGAAGTTACCTCGTTCCAGTAAAACAATTTCGGCTTATTATTAGTATAATGAGCAGGTGCCTATTAGTATAATGGGCAGGTGCCGGAAGTATAGCATACCCGGGGAGCCTGAGTTTACGCATGAAAACCCGAAGTCTTGCATCCGTCTATGGAATTCCAGAATCGCCTTTTGTACGTAAGGTGCGTGTCTTTATGATAGCCAAAGGGCTCAAGTTCAGACTGGTTCCGGTGATGCCCCGTGATCCCAGTCCCACGTTCCGGCGCATCAGTCCATTTGGCAAGATTCCAGGTTATCGTGAGGGTAGTCTGAAGCTTTCTGACTCGTCTGTAATCTGTGCCTATCTTGAGAAGAAGCATCCGGAGCCGCAACTTTATCCCGAGGAACCAGAGGCTTTCGCCAGGGCTTTGTGGCTTGAGGAGTTGGCTGATTCTTGTCTGGCGGATCTGTTGACGCGCAAAATTTTATATCAGGTCATTGTTCGGCCTCTCTTTTTAAAGGAAAAAACAGATCATGCAGAGGTGGAGAAAACTCTAAAGGAGGAGATTCCGCCGATTTTTTCAATGATTAGTGAACATCTGCCATGCGAAGATCTTATTTTTGGAAAGGACTTGAGCATTGCCGATATTTCGATTGTTAGCCAGTTATTAAGCCTGAAGGCCTCTGGCCATGAGGGCCGATTAAAGGATTGGCCCAAAATCGATGCATATTCGCAAAGGGTTCAAGCGGTACCCGCGTTTTCGCAGGCTGTGGAAGCTGAGAGTTTTTCCAAGGGCGGCTTTTTTCAAACTCAAGGATTGGGAGGTTAGCGGATGAAAATGGATTATCTTGTAGAGTTGGATCAGGACCATCCCGGATTTCGTGACCCGGATTATCGTCGTCAGCGCGATGATGTTGCCGCCGCAGCATTGGCTTATTGGAAGAGCCGTGAAGAGGACCCCGAAACTCCCATTCCGGAAATCGACTACTCCCCTGGGCAGCATCAGGTTTGGAAGCATGTTTTAGGGCATGTTCGGCCCTTGGTAGAAACCAATGTGATTGCCACGACTGCTGTTGGTTTTGATCAGTTGGACTTTCCCAAAGCTAGAATTCCCCGGTTTTCTGAAGTCAATCAAGTGCTTGAACCTAAAACGGGGGTACGTATTGTTCCCGTGGCAGGCTTGATCCAGTCCAGGCATTTTTTCTCGTCATTGGCCCGCAAGGAGTTTTACAGTACTCAGTATATCCGTCACGGCAGTAACCCGGATTTTACTCCTGAGCCGGATATTTGCCACGATATGTTAGGACATCTTCCCTTGCTGATGGATCCCCATTTTTGTCAAGCCTCGGTGGTATTGGCCCAGGCGGCTCTGGTTTGCCCCGAAGAGGAGATTCTTGATTTGGAGCGTCTTTACTGGTTTGCCTTTGAGTATGGGTTATGTTACGAGGATGGTGTGGTTAAAACTTTTGGGTCCGGGAATATTTCATCTTACGCTGATCTGGAGCGTTGCGTAGATGGTTCGCAGGTTGAGCATCGGCCCTTTAATATTTCTGAGATTATTAAAACCGACTACGACCCAACCATTCAACAGCCCCTGCTTTTTTTGGCAGAATCGCTAGAATCAGCCATGGGCAGCATAGCAGAGTATTTGCAAGAGAAGTATAGGATTTAAATCAGGAATCAGATGAAGCATGGGAACCAAGAATCAAAGGAGTCATAGGGAGCAGAGGAATCAAAGGAATGAAGAAAAAATCTTTACGACCGTTTGAGTGGATCCCCCGATCAAGTCGGAGGATGACGGAACTTGATTCCCCATTCCGATGATTCAGGTGGTTCCGATAGTTCTTTCCTCTTTCTTTTTTCGTGCCTTTCGTAGTTTGAATTCTTTCTCTTCCACCAAAAAAGCCTCGCCCGTTGGGGCGAGGCATCTGCTTTTTTTGTAAAAAAAAAGATGATTTGAAGCCTGGAGGCTCGGAGCCTGAGCGTTTTCCCAATCTTTTGGCTTCCCTGGTATGAACCAGTTCATCCTCTCCTGTGGTTTTCGCGATCTTTAGAGTTTTCGGTGTGGACCCTGGCCGGTCGCCCGACTCCTGTCTCGGTGTTTTTACACCCCCACAGTTTCTAATGTCTCACCTATCATTTCACGGAACCTTGCGGTTCTGATCTTCGATCCTCTTATGATCCTGCGTGCCACTCCAGAGGCTTACTACCTCAGACTGTTTCTGATTTGCTTTCCTTCGTCCCCAGAGGATTAACCCTGAAAACATTCCTGTCGGAATCAAGTCCTGGCAACCGGAGCTACTCGGACTGAAAGGAGGCTTATCAGCTACGCTGACCCTTCCTTCGGGTTCTTGACGATTTCCCCTCCCGGAGGCGTTTCAGGCAGTTTACTTTCGAAAACTGCTTTCGATACCTCGATCCTGTTTAAACAGGCTTGAGGCTTTTCCTCCAGGAGTCCTTTGACATACGGCCCGATGTCTCCACCTAGCTTTAAGTCCAGATCCGCCTTCAACCTTTGCCCCTGAAGTTTTCCCCTCTATGAGCTGTGGCGCGTGTTTAGGAGCGCGGGGCGGTCATGG
>CAZRLV010000045.1:0-8482 GCA_964600955.1 uncultured bacterium | reverse complement strand
GTGCCGTTCATGCTGTTTCTCACAGCTGCAACGGTTTCCGTCTCAAAGAGTCCTTAGCTTGTAGTCAGTAGACCGCTACATAGGCCAGATCCTTCTTCGGCTGTTGCAGGCTTTTATGGTTTTAAGCCTGAACTCAGTCTTACTCAGCTTCCTGAGTGTACCCTCATGTCCTTGTCCTTTTTCTGGCAAGCCAGAGTCGAGACTAAATTTCAAGGTTTTATTCCTGAGTTCTAGCCATTGAGAAACGAGTCCTCAACTGACCATTTTAACCTTTTTGGCATTCTGTCAGGCGAACCTGACGGATTAGCCACTTTCATGCTTCAAATCAAGTACGAAAGTATTGATATACTAGCCATAAAATGTCCTGGCGTCAAGTGGGGTGTGCAAAAAAGTCAAAAAAACCAAGAATTTTGACTGATTTAGGAAAATTAAGTCCAATAAACGGCCAAAAATACCTGATTATGTCTTATTCCGCGCAATTTGACGCACAAAAACCACGGTATAAGCACAAGAAATGTGATAAGAAAGACTGAGAGGCTTTGGGAGTCACTAAGTCAGAATGAAGATGAAGACAAGAGATTTAACCACGAAAGGTTGAAGAGAAGAGGAAACAATAGAATTAATGGAAACATTGGAATGGGGAATAAAATACCGTCATCCTCCGGCTTGACCGGGGGATCCACTCAAACGGTCGTAATAATTCTTCTTTCTGAATTCGCCTCTGACTCCTGTCTCCTAGATTTACTATTCCGATGATTCAGATGGTTCCGATAGTTCTTTAGTTCCTTCCTTTCCCTTTCTCACCCCTGCCAGGTGTCGCCTACATAGTCTCTCTCGGTTTCTTTTTGGAGTTTTGTTTTGATTCGTTTGATTTGTTCTGAGTGCAGGTCTCCAAAATTGGAGCCGGAAAGAGACCATTCCACGCCTTCAAGCTCTTCAAGGCTTGTGACTTCAGCAATAATGCCTCCCACTCGTTTAGAGGTTTCATCGGGCTCAAGTGGGTGCAGGAGAATAGCGGCTATGGCTTTAACTCGTGGGCTGGGGTCCTTGAGAGATTCCTGCAGGATGTTTAGGATCTCAATGCTGAGTTCCTTATGCTTCATCAAGATGGAGAGCCCTTCAAGGGCATTGGCTCGCACGCGGTCATCTTCATGCTTGGAAAAACCACAGACATAGCCAAGCAAGCGATGATAGTCAAACTGAAACTGCAAAAAGTACTTGGGAATCACTTTAAGGAGCTTGGAGGTAATAAAGGGATTTTGAGAAAGGAGTAAGGCCGTGAGGCTCCACTCCATAAACAGCGTGAACTCTGAGGGGCTTTTTTCTACGTTTTCAAGCCATTTCAAGGAGTCCTCACGCTCAAGAGACATGAATTTTTTAAATTCCAGGAATCTGTCTTGTGTCACCTCACCCGGTTTTTCACACCAGTGCCCCTTTTTACCGAGATAATCCAGTGCCCTACGGCAGATATTGCGCAGCCCATGCTCCTTGCTATGTACGCTTTTTTCAAACCAGGCGATGATTTCACGGTGATCTGCAGTAATCCGAGGCAGTCCTTTTTGAATAAATCCTGCCTTATGGTCCACCGGATGTGAGGAATTAAGAAACTTCAAAAAAGAAGTGGGTTCAAAACGGAAGGACCTTAATACTTGTTGGTATTCGGCCCAAAGCAGAAATTTCTTACAATAACTTTGCCAACTCTTGGAGTCTGAAGCCTTGACTTCCCTTTGCAGAACCTGGATCAATACAGGGATTTCTGGTTTAGCTTGAAGAGAATACTGGGAGAGGATCTCAGACTTTTTCTTGAGATCTGTTTCTTTAAGAAACGCCGCCAATGGGGCTGGTAGCTTTACTTTCATAGTGACTCACCCCTGTGGGATCGGCCGCCAGGGGGGGTGTAGATTAGTTTTTAGCATCAGAATTAGGAATTGAAAAAAAGAACTGAGCTCCTTTATCAGGTTCACCTTCGGCCCAGACACGCCCCTTATGGCGGCGAACGATACGTGCCACATTGGCAAGACCAATTCCAACTCCGTCATATTCCTGGACTGAATGCAGACGCTGGAAAACTTGAAACAGCCTATGGACCTGGGCCATTTCAAAACCTGCACCATTGTCCTCAACACAAATAACGGTTTCCGAGGGCTCTGAAGCTTGCAAAAATATCTTTATCCTGGGCTCAGGGGTCCCTTTAGAGAATTTGATGGCATTGGAGAGGAGGTTTTCAAGAACCAGTTTAAGCATCGATCGGTCACCGCGTAAATCAGGAAGCGAGGAGAGATCTATAGCAGGCATGGAAGTTGAGGATTTTTTAAATTCCTGGAGTATTTCAGCGATAAGGTTTTCAAGAGGGAAGGTTTCAAAAACCATGGATTCCTTGCTCATTCGCGAAAATTCAAGCAGGTCGCGAATTAGACTCGTCATTTTATTTGTACACTCATAGATGGTTTGAAGATGTTTCTTGGCCTCGGAGTTCAGGGATTCTCCAAGCTCCTTTTTCAAAAGGCCGAGAAAGCCTGTGACTTGTCGCAAAGGAGCCCGTAGGTCATGGGACACCGAATAGCTGAAGGCTTCCATCTCCTCATAAGCGTTCTCCAATTCGGCTGTGCGTTTGCGCACCTTCAACTCCAGCTGGGAATTGAGGGCCATGATGCTTTGCATGAGCACTTCTTTCTCGCGTTGGGCATCTCTGAGTTCCTTTCTATGGCGGCTTTCCTGCAAAGCTCTGCTAACCGCTGGAGCCAGTCTTGATAGTCGGTTTTTCAGGACATAGTCCGTGGCTCCTGATTTAAGGGTGTCAATAGCCTTTTCTTCTCCCATCATGCCTGTGAGAAAAATAAAAGGGGTATTGGGACATTTTTCTTTTGCCCTCTCAAGTGCCAGCATTCCATTAAAATCAGGCAGCTCATAATCGGCGAGGATCAGGTCAAATCGATCGTCCTGGGTTAGCTCCTCATAACGGCTGCGATGGTCTATGGCGAGGGTTTTAATATCAAAGCCGTGGGTGGTAAGAACTTCTTTCACCAGTTCCACATAGAGGGGGTCATCCTCAAGATGTAAATAATAGAGGGTTTCCATAGCCGCAACCCTATTTTACTCCTGCCTGGAACCGCTTGGCAAATGAGTCTTTCATGGTTCCATTTCATTGCCCATTAAAAGTATAAAATCTCATATGTCGCAGCTTATGGATCGCGGTAAACAGGGTAATTGCCACAAGGACCAGAAGGGTTAAAAAAATAAAAACCGGGAATAACTTCCTGCCCGAACGGTGATTTTGTCCAGTACAAAAACTTGTCTGTTCAAACCGTGAGGTGGAAGAAAAAGCCACTTAATGCCAGAGGGTAGAGCGATGGTCGTCGCACCCAATTGAAAATCCTGTCCCCCCTTAAACTATAGCCAGAACCCAGAGGCCGGAGGTTGCCAGCATACTTTTGAGGGCGGCAGACCCGCAGCCAGGGCCTTGCTATACAGTACTCTGTAGTTGTGGATCAAAGTCTCTTCATCATAGTAAGCCTCCACACGCGCTTGTCCGGTCACCGAGCAGCGTGCGTAGAAACCGGGTTCATTAAGCAGGTTTAAAATGGCATCGGCAGTCTCTCTGGGATTTGCCTGGCGGGTTAGGGCCCTGCAAGCTCCAAAATGATCGCCCATCCCAGAAAACCAATCACCGGTGGTGAGGTTCTCTTTTTATAGGGAAATCGAGAAACGAGGATTCATCCAGGTCCACGTGTTCATAGATTTTCTAAATCAGTTCAAATGCATCCCTGGAGTAGACGAGGGCCTCCCTGAGCCCATCCATATCTTTTGTTTTGAAGCCGCCTTCAGAAGATCCGCAAATTGAGTTTTGCAATACTTTTCAGACCTTAGTCAGAGGTTTCTGGGTCCTTTTTGCTAAAAGGCGTAAGTCAGAGACATCCAGAGCGTTCTACCGGGCCATTCAATATCATATTTATTGAAAGTGGCGTAGGCTCCGCTGTAGATAGTTTGATCAAAAATATTGTCAAGCTGGACATTCCAGGTCAAGGTTTGACTGAGCTTCATATTGAGGTGGAGATCTAGCTTAAGAAAAGCCCTGAGGTTGTTTTGGCCCTGTACTTCAGTGGGCACATCGGCATGGTAGTCTACAGGAAGTGTGCGGGCGCTGTAATGGCGCGCGATAAAGCCATAGCTGTTTTGATCTTGGCGTCGGGTGCCGGAGAGAAACCAGGAATTTTGAGCCAGAAAGGGGAGATTATCTGTTTGCGTGGCAACGAGGGGGTTGTCCGGCTCAAGAATGATTCCCTTATCTGCCAGAGAAAACCCCAGATTTTCACTGGCCTCAATGAAATGGGTGTATCCAGCGCGCAAACGAAGGTCTTTACGAGGCTCGATCTGGATGGCAAACTCCAGACCTGAAGTCAGCCGCTCTTTGGCATTGATGAAATACTCGTCTTCAATTTCGCGGTCGCCCGCTTTGATGTCTATTATCCCGTCATCGTCAAGGTCCAGGCCCAAAATCTCAAGCTCTTTGATGAAATTTTCGTAATCATTGCGAAAATAGGTGAGGTTGAGATCGAAACGCTTCTTGTTCAGGCCAATCTGGACTTCCAGGGTTTTGAGCTCTTCAGGCTCAAGCATGATATTGAAAGAGGATTTATCGAGATATTCACGATAAGAGGGAATACGATACGCCGTACCCACAAGAAGCTTGGAATAGAAATCATCCTTCTCACGTGTGAGCCCTATGCGGTAATTCCACTGACTTTCAAAACCTGAAAGCGCGTCACAGCGTATCCCCAGGCTGAGCAGGGTACTCGGATCGAGTTCATACAGGTCCTGAAGAAAGACAGAACTGCTTTCACGCGAAATTTGTCCCCCAAAAAGGTTGTCCTCGGTACGCAGTCCTCCGGCACGTGGGGTTTCGGGCTTGCCTTTTTTAGCCTTGAAGAACTCCTGGCGAGCGATATGATCACTTTTGTCTTGTTGGTAGGCCAGGCCAAAAAGGAATTGATGTCTGCTGAATTCCTTTTTGATGAAGGCATCAAAGCCCGTGAGGATCGAATCCAGATATTCACGATCATTTTTGGCTAATTGGCTGAGATCAGACTTCTCAAATCTATAACGGAGCCGTGTGAGATTAAATTTCTCGTGGTAGAACAAAACCTGAAGATCTCCAAGGTTATTGAGGTTTTTATGCAGACGTACCGCGCCAAATTTGGGGCCGCGCTCATAAAAATAATGCTTGTGAAAACCATGATATTTCTGGGGGTAGTAGGAACTGCTAAAACCGGCGAAGGTTTCCACCCCATCGCCAGTATGGTGAAGGTAGCCGCTATTGCGGCGCAAATTTTGGTCGCGATTCAAAAGGTCGCCCTCAAAGGAGTGCTCGGGCTGAAAACCCGAACTGCCCTCATGTGAAAAATAGGAATAGAGCGAATCCCTTTTAGCCTGGACCGAGATTTTATGAGTATTGAAGGAACCCAGAGCAGTTTTAAGGGCATTGCCTTGCTTGCGGGTGGTCACCGAGATCACACCCCCGAAAGCGTTGGCCCCATAAAGTACGGAACCCGGACCGTTGAGAATCTCCACTTTTTCAACGAGCTCCAAGGGCACTAGGGAATCGAGATCAAAATGTCCGTAATAGCTGTCGCGCATAGGCAAGCCGTTGAGAAGAAAGAGGACTTTGTCGTTATAGCGCGACTGTACCCCGCGAATCCAAATGGCTCCATGTCCAGCCCGGTACTGTGAGACTTGAACCCCGGGAACAAAGTTAAGGACGTCCTGAACCGAGCGAATCCCAAGGTCTTGCATCTCAGAACGTGAAAAATACGAACCACACCGGGGGTTCGTTGCAGCGGTAAATCAGTACGAGTGGCAGAATATACGGGAACCTGCATCAATTCAGCCAGACTGAGACTAAAATATTCCTCAACCTCTTGTCCCATGGAGGCCTGCATAACTGAGGTGAACACAAGCGCTCCATACAGCACTGTGACGATAAATTTAAAACGCATGAGTTAAGCCTTTCCGTCCCAAAATCAGTATACACTAACCACCTGCTTTTGATTTGTTATAGTATGACTGGTGCGCTGGTGGACTCTTAAATTGTTGGTTCTTGTTTTTCTTCGTCTGGGATTTTCTCAGCCCCTGGAACTGGACAGGAATCATCAAAACATCCTCAAGTCGGCAACAATTTATCATTTCGCAACCTATATTGACTGGCCCGAGGCTTTGGAGGCCAGGGAAGATTTGAATTTTTGCGCCATGGAGCAAAAGAGCGAGCTTTTTCCTCTTTTAAAGAAAGGATTAGCGGGGAAACGTGTCTATAATCGAGCCACAAGAGCAAAAATGATCGGCAAAAAGGACCAACTTAAAACCTGTGATATCGTTTATCTGGACGATTATTTTGGAGCCAGACTGTCCGAGTTGTACGATTATTTTGATCCAAAGAAAACGGTGATTATAGACGGTAGTCGTGAGTTTTTAGCCCAGGGGGGTCTGATTCGCTTTTTTGTGTCAAAAAACCGACTTCGATTTGAAGTCAATCTACAAAAAGCAAGATCATTGGGCTATAGGATTAGCTCAGAAATGCTTCGTCACGCCCTCATTTTTAAGGAGTAGGTTGGTAAGAGAGGAATCAAAGGAATGAAGAAAAAATCTTTTCCGACCTTTTGTGTGGCTCCTTCTTGTTCTTCTCTTTCCCCATTCCATTGATCCCATTGTTTCCTCTTGTCTTTCTTCTATTCCTCGAATTCCTGAATTCTCCGATTCCTTCCCCCCTATCCCCATCCTCTGTTATCATAGGTTTTAACCATTTGCTGTCTGGACCATTCCATGTTTCAATTTGCTGCGCTTTCTATTCGCAAAAAGCTCCAGTTTATGGTCATGGGTCTCAATACCCTCACCCTTCTGGCGATCTGTAGCGGATTCATGGCCTATGAGTCCACGACTTTTAAGCGCCTGGTGGCTCAAAATCTTGCCGTTCTTTGTGAAACGGTGGCCACTTCTCTAACGTCTTCCATGATTTTCAGTGATTCAGTAGAGGCGCGCAAAACCCTGCGGGCTCTCAGAAATCGCCGTGCCGTACATGCGGCGGCGCTCTACGACAAAAATGGGAACCCCTTCGCGTCCTGGGTACGTCATGCGGATTCCATGGTCACCCTTCCCGGTCCAGGAAAGAATCAGACGATCGGCAACGACGATATGGTGGTGAGCTTTAAGATAGAGCCGCAGGGCGAGTTTCTAGGGACACTGTATTTCGCCGGGAATATGGGAGAAGTTAGCAATCTTCTTATTAAAAACGCGACCCTGCTCTTTGGTGCGCTTCTGTTTTGTTTTTCAGTAGTTTATTTTTTGGCAATGCGATTGCAGCGTCATATTACAAAACCGGTTGAAGCTCTGGCGGATACGGCCAGGCGGGTTCGTGAGGATCGCGATTACTCAGTGCGTGTGGAGAAAACCACGCAGGATGAACTAGGTATTTTGGTGGATGGATTCAATGAGATGCTCAGTGGAATTCAAAAGCGCGATCAGGACCTCAGAGTGGCTCGCGATGAGGCGCAGTCATCTGCCGAGAAAGCCCGTAACCTTGCCTCCGAGATGGAAGAGTCCAATCGCACCTTGGCCTGGGAGGTGAGTGAGCGGGCTCAAACCGAGGAAGTCGTATATAAGAAAAACATCTAAGTTGAGAAAATGCATGCCAGTTTGCAGGCCATGAACCTGAATTTGGAGTCCCTGGTCGCAAAACGAACTAATTTACTGGAAAGCAATATGGAGATTGAAACGGCTGTTAGCAAATTGCGTGGAGATTTGTTGAATCCGGCCTCCCTGGAACATAAAATAGAGTGGATTACTTCCAGCATTGAGGCTCTGTTCAAGGTGTCTTACGCGGCCCTCTGGCTCAAGGATGACACAGAAAACTTATGTTTATTTTCAGCCCCGAAAACTCGGACTGAACTGGGAAGCTCCCTGGAGAGTCTGAAGCCCAATCAGGGCTGGATAGGTTCTGCCTTAAAGTCTGCTGAGTTTAGTATTTCACGCAACGCAGAGATGATCGCAAATGAGTTTTCAAACTTAAAGGCAGGTCAGACTGCGATTAAGGTGGTGCAGGCTTTTACGGTACGTTCAGGCGGAGGCGAGAGTATCGGAGTTTTGGTTTTATTTTCCATGGACGAGCTAGAAACGTATGAGACCCTTGTTTTAGAGGGATTAGCCAATACTTTGGCCCAGGTCATCGACCTCTCACACCAAGAGGAACTCCTGCATGCAGCCCAGGACAATCTCGTTGACGCTGCGCATAAAAGTGGAATGGCCGAAATCGCCAATAGTATTTTACATAATGTGGGCAATATTCTTAATAGTGTGAATCTGCGCGTGGAGAGTCTAGGTAAAAGTCTGGATCGTTTTCCCCTGGAAACTCTTAGAGACACGGTGCAGGTGGTTTCGGGAAGAGGTGCGGAATGGAAGGAATTTATTGAAAGTGGTCCTCCGGGTAAGGATATTC
>CAZRLV010000044.1:0-15512 GCA_964600955.1 uncultured bacterium | reverse complement strand
CTCCTCTTTTTGCTTTTTCGCTTTGTGCAGTTTCGCCTGGGTTCTTTTTTGGCCGTAGGTAATTGCCCCGTTTCCGGTTCGAGCCGCCTGTTTTAATTCACCAAGAGCTTCCGATGCTTTGTTTTCTGTCCACCCCTCCGACCCCCATCCCAAGCCTTCTTCTTTTGTTTTGCCATCTACCTTAAATCTAATGGTGAAATATCGATCAAACTTGACCCCATGTTTCCTTTCAGGGTGTTCTCGATATCTAACCCCAGGAAACTTACTTTTTACCCATTTTCGAGACACAAAATCCTCCATATTTCGAAGTCCGCGCTTCTCTCTGGTCCCACTATAGTCCCACTTTTTTGTGTGAAACTATGGGATACCCAAGGATAGTATGGGAATTAGTGACAACTGTCAATACCAGTTTATATGAGGCTTTAGGGATGATATGGGAAGGTATGGGAATATACTTATTTCGGAATCATAATCCGCGTGTCCGGGGTTCGAGTCCCTGCACCGCTACTCTTTTATGAGGGGAGAACCGGTGTTTGGGCACCTGTTTGATCGTCCATGAGCGCTACCTGAAAGCGGTTTCCTCATCGAAGGTAGAAAAAACTACCTCCTCATCACAAACCACTTCCATGCAGCACTCCTGCACACTCAACCAAGCACCACACCCCGGACCTCCCCTCATGGTTTTATTCGGATTGTTGACTGACGGGGGATTTATGGTGCAAGCTTTTTCAGAAGTCTGGTGAGTGAGATAACCGTCACGTCTTTACCTACGGGGAATTCGTCATCTCCGCCATACACAATGTACTTTCTGGTGGCCCCGATATCGTCACATATTTGACTATAATGCTTGCCAATTTTAGGAGCAACGCCATATTTGATTTCCACGGCCCAGGTTTCTGTAGAGGACAGCCTGATCACCAAATCAATTTCGGCACCCGCTGCTGTCCGATAGAAATAGGTTTCAGCGCGCCGAGGCAGGACAGAGTGGATATTTTCAATCACAAATCCTTCCCAACTCTTCCCAAGCACAGGGTTTGAAAGCAATGCATCGTGACTATTGATGCCTAAAAGCCTATGCTGGATACCGCTATCACGGATATAATAGCGCGGTGCTTTGACCAGCCTCTTTTTCACATTCGCGTGCCAAGGCTCAAGCCTCCTGACAAGGTAGAGATCCACTAGAATATCTATGTAATGGCTAACAGTCTTGCCGCTAATTTCAAGGTTACTCCCAAGTTTTGAATAATTAACGGGTTCACCTTGTAAATGAGCCAACATGGTCCACAAGCGCCGTAATTTATTTGCAGGCACTCGAAAACCCATTTGGGGTACGTCCCGTTCCAGATAGGTTCGAATTAAATCTTCCAGCCAGTCCATGCTCAGATCATCCTCTTTGGACAAATAGCTAACTGGAAAGCCCCCTCTTAGCCATAGCTTTTGGAGATCGTTTTTCTTTTCTGAGACTTCCAAAAGATTGAAGCCGCTCATTTCAATGTAACTAATGCGACCCGCCAGACTTTCAGAGGATTGACGCAGTAAATCCATGGATGCAGAGCCAAGTACTAAAAACTGTTCTGAATTTCGCCCCTGCTCTCTGTTTTTATCAATCAGACCACGCAGCACCATAAACAGGTCAGGAGCGCGCTGAATTTCGTCCAAAATAATGAGTTTATCGCTGTGACTGGCCAAAAATCCGCTCGGATCGCTTAACTTCAGCAAGTCTCCCGGAGCCTCCAGATCCAGATAGATCGAGTTGCGGCCCTGGACTAGAGCCCTGGCTAGCGTAGTTTTACCCACCTGGCGTGGCCCAAGAAGCGCCACGGCCGGTGTTTGGCTCATAGTTTTTTGCAGTCTATCTCTAACCCATCGAGTAATCATATCTTGTATTTTAGGAGATGGGCTCCAAAAATACAAGGTATTTGCGAGAGCTGTAATCAGGACTATCTTATTAAATCCAAGACTCTTCTCTTCGCATTGATTTACTATCTTGGAATAGTATGGCGCGGAAATGACCAGAAAAATGTGGATGCTAGATTACGAAGAGCCTGATTTTAATAGGACAGCCCTGATCTTTTGCCCCATGCAGATCCCAAATTGGGATCAATGTGGTATAATATGACTGATGCACATCATTAGTCGTCGCACTCTAATAGAATTCTGGCAAAAACACCCTGATGCAGAAGAACCATTAAAGGCATGGTTCGTATATGTAAAAAGTGCCAAATGGAAGAATACAGCAGAAATTCGAAGCATGTTTAGTCACGCTGACTTCCTAGAAAACGGTAGGGTGTGTTTCAATATTGGTGGTAATAAATATCGCCTCATAGTCAAGGTCGTGTACAAATTGAAGAGGGTCTATATTCGATTTATCGGAACTCATGCAAAATACGATCGAGTTGACGCAAACAAGGTTTAGGATCATCATGAAAATCAAACCAATTCGTACGGAGTCAGATTATAAAAGAGTCATGAACAGAATTGATCAAATCATCGATTGTGGACCTGATTCTGATGAATTTGACGAACTAGAAGTCATTTCTATTCTTGCTGAAGCATATGAAGAAGAGAATCATAAAATAGATGCCCCAGACCCAATTGAGGCTCTCAAAAATATTATGGAATGGAAAGCACTTTCTAGAAAGGATCTTGAACCCTATTTGGGCAGTAGAGCGCGCGTGTCTGAAATTCTAAACGGCAAAAGAAGTCTCTCAATCAATATGATATTAAAGCTTAAATCTGGTCTGGGTATTTCAGCAGACATTCTTTTACCAGGTGCAGAAAATTCGAGTGAAATAGCGGTTTAATTTCAGGGCGCCAGGCAAAGAAATAGTTGAGAGACAACCAGGAGTAGTGGTTTTGCAATGCATCGAGATATTATGCGTCCTGGCAATCTTGCATTTTGGGGAAAAATAGGGTGGCTATAGCGTAGATGATCAGGGGGGCTATGAAGCCGGGTAGGGCTTTGAATACGGCTCCGGACCAGGGGGAATTTCCCCAGAGGACGATGGTGGCTAGTCCTACGGCCATCATTAATATTGCTAAGGAGTTGGGTAGGGGCTTCCCTGCCATGCGTATGACCAGGATGGGGCCTAAGGTGGCGCCGAGGGCTGACCAGGCGATTAGGACCAGGGAAAAGACTCCCGAATCAGCATATAGCGCTATCATCAGGGCCAGGGCTCCTACGCCTAGGGTGGCAATTTTAGAGGCTGTATAGGAATCACTCCAGCGTGGGGCTACATCCTGGGTTACAGCCGCCGAACAGGAGAGAATCTGGGAATCTGCGGTGCTCATGGTGGCAGAGAATAATCCGGCTAACATCACCCCAATTAAGATCGCCGGCAGCATTTCCATGGAGAGGTGGGGCAGAGCGCCTTCGGTGGCGGAAATTGCCGCTGATCCACTGAGACCTTCGGTGATATTAGGTAGAAGCACTCTGGCATAGAGTCCTACTGCAAACGCCGCAGCACTGAAAAAGGTATACCAGATGAAATAGATATTGCGGGCTTTATTGATCGATTCCGTGGCGTCGATGGCCATGAAGCGAATCAGAATATGAGGTTGGCCGATGGTGGTTACCCCTCCAAAAATAAACCCAAGCAAATAGAGTGAAACACCAAAGGCTAAGCCCTGGGGGAAAAGCTCGACTAATTTTGGGTCAATTCCATGAAGGGCCGTCAGGAGCTCAGTGGGTCCCCCGACTTTCAAGAAACAGGCTAAAAGCAGCATGGACATGGAGCCGATCATCACGATGGATTGTGCGGCGTCGGTCCAGATGGAAGCCCGGATCCCCCCGGATATGCAATAAATGATGACAATGGCCAACCCCAGAACCGCACCCAGCCAAAGAGGCCATCCAAAAAGGGCGTGTAGGGTCGTGCTGCCGGCTTTGAGTTGAGCGGCGGCATATCCGCCTAGAAAGAAAAATGTCAGGAGACCGGCGACAATGGCAACGGGTCGCTGCGTTTTTCCATTTTTGTCGGTGGCCAGCAGGGCGGGTACTGAGGCAACATCATGGTGTTCACTCTGGGCGCGAACTCGTTTATGAACCCAAAACCAGGTAATGAGATCGCCTAGAATCCAGCCGAAGGTGATCCAGATGGCTTCAATTCCCGAGCGCCATGTGAACCCAATGAGGCCGATGAACATGTATCCGCTATTGTTTGTGGAGACCGCAGAGAGCGCGATCAGCCATGGGTTCACCGAACGTCCCGCCACCAGATAATCCTCAGAAGAGGCCTTTTTGTGACGGGCGGAAAACGCGCCAATAAGAGTGAAAGCGATCAGGAAAAAAGCAAAGCTGATGGTGATGGTAATTTGTTCATTCATATGGCTGACGCTAACATATCCAAACTACCACTGCAAATTGCCCCAAAAAGTCAGGAGCGTTGTAAATCTCTATATAGATTCTCTACGGGAGGTAGGCCGGGAATGGGAGTTGTCAAGCCCTCAATGAGTGGGTCGAGGAATTTCTCATAGCCGTTTTTTAGCATTAAATCAGTCTCGGATCTCACGAAGGATTATTCTATGCAACTTACGGTCTGCGCGAAAGCGGAAACTTTTTTCAATACTTTTCGTAGAAACGTAGGTAAGCATAAACTCTGGGGTTTCAGGGAGAATAAGATGAGAATTTCAAGCAAGTTGGTTTGGGTCGCGGTTTGCATGGGCGGGTTTTCTGTTTCCAGCCTTTTTGCCTATATGTATCCAGGCCAGTTCACGGCCTCTGGCTATGGGTCAAGTTATCCTAATGGATCCTACTCCTATGGGCAGGGATACCAGGGTTCTTCCTATCAGACCTCTTATTACAGCCAGGGGTATGGAAATTATAATCAAGGCTATCAGGGGTACTACGGCGGGGGTTATGGGTCTGGAATGGACAACCATTTTTCCTATGTAGACAATAATTGGATTGAAGATCAACTGCGCTTTGCGGTAACCGACGTCAATCAAAATCGTCCCTATGGTGCCATGCAAAAGCTTCAAGGGCTCTCCTCCTATGCCCAGCAATTTGGAGATTCCGAGCTTTATCGACGGGTTCAGCTCACCATCCGCCTGGGGTATAAATCCTCCCTGCGCGCTGAGATCAATCAGATTTATTCTGACTGGAAGGCCGGGGGAATGCGTCTTGGTTGGGAATCAGGAGCTAATCAAAGCTACCAGGGACAGGATGATATTTCGCAAAGCTATGTCGTTTCTCAGCTTCAGGCCGTTATCAGTGATATTGATGCCAATAAACAAAATCGAGGACGACAGCGTCTCATGGGATTGCAGTCAGCTATTCCCCCGCGCGGTAACGAGCGTCTGGTGCGCCGTGTATACTACGCTTCCACTGTCAACCGTCCATCGCAAATGAAGTCTGAAGTTAATGCCCTGATCGCGGAGATTCAATCGGGTTCGTTGATTCTCAACGATACCGAGAATAACCCCGAAAATTATTATTACGGATCGGGTTCGACCAATCCCTATTCTCAGTCAGATCAAGGCTATCCCGGAGGGGGCTATGCTGGTCCCGGAATGGATAGCGGTGGTTATCCAGGTGGAGGACCCCGCTATGATCAGGGGGGGTATGGACAGGATTCAGGCGGCATTCCTGGTGCCGGTACGATCCAGTATCCTCCCGGTGGACCGGGTTCAGGAATCTCTGGAGGCGCCACTTTTGGAGGCCCTGCAGGTCAGCCGGGAACCATCGATTTTCAAAATCAGGGATATCAGCCGCAAAACTCTTCAGGATCGACTGTAGCGCCCCAGCCCACTGCAGTGCCAGTAGCTCAGCCCACGGTGGACTTAGTCCAGCTCAAGGCCAATGTAGCTGCTGCTTATAGCGAGCTCAAAAGGGCACTGACCGAGGGTGATATGGAGAAAATCAAGACAGCGCGTAATGCTTATGCGGCTGCGCAGTCTGCCTTTGAGAAGGCCAAGCAATAGATCTTCAGATCAGTATTCGCCTCATTGCAGCCATTTTTTTTGGCACCTGTCTTTTCAGGCATTTGGGCTCCTGGGATTTTTATGATCTGAAATTGCTTTGGATTTTTGAAGGTCTTATCTTTTTTGGTTATTTTCTCTCCTATCTGATTCGGGTGCATCCCATTGCTCGGGCTCAGGGTCTCAAGGAAATAGTTTTTCCTTTTCTACCGGCCCTGCTCCCGTTTTTTTTGATCTATGAGATTCCGGCTTGGACAGACCTTCTCTCAATAGACCTAACACGGATTTTACGTTATTCGCCCCTTCGTTTACTTGAATACAAAGACTGGATTCAGGGAGTTATTGCACTGGGGTCCTTGATTACCGCTCTGGCGTTGTTAACCCTTCGTCGCGCCTTTAGCATTATGACCGAGGCCCGTATTTTGGTTCGCAGGGGGATCTATGCCTATATCACGCATCCCATGTATTTCGGGCAGTTCATAACCTTTTTTGGCGTGGCCTGTTTTCGACACTCCCTCGAAAAATGGTTTATTTATTTGGCTTTTCTAGTTTTTCAGTGGATGCGTATGAAGAATGAAGAACAAAAACTAACACAGGTTTTTCCTGAGTACGAGGCGCATCGCAAAGCTTGCTGGATTCGAATCTAGGAAGGGGAGATGAGGCAGACTTGAAAAGCTTCGGGTATACTATGGTTTTTTCACGGGCAGGCTCAGGTTCAGGCGGTAATTGTGGCGAATATTTTTTTTGGCAGAGGGAAAAAGAAGAGATTGATTGCAGAGGCTTCGCGCATGGGGTTGCGGGGGCTTTCGCTTGAGAGTGACGGGGAGCGCCTGGTGGTGGATAAAGCCGTGGTCTTATCCTGGCCCCATCACCTGTCTCAAAGTCCCGACGAATTTTCCCAGGCATTGGAGTCCATGACTCAGAGCCTGGCGGAGCAGTTTTCCCCCAAGCAGCATACCGTGGTTTTTTGTGCGTCTGATGCCAGTAATTTTGATCGATACGTGCAAACGCCGGTGATCGAGGATGAGGAAGAGCTTGAAGAATTCCTCCAGGGTCGCAAAATCATGAATCAGGAGGAAAATCTATCTGACATCCATCGCGTGGGTCCTTCCGTCACAGAGCTAAAAACCAGTCAGGATTTACTGATTCATTCCGTAAATAAAAATTTGGCTCAGGCGGTTATGGATGTGATTGAGGATGCGGGCTATGAGTTGGAGGCACTTGAATTTCCAGCCAATGCCATGAGCGCTCATTATGATTATTTTTGTACGGAAGGTCGTACAGATCAGGACGCTATGGTTTCCATTGGATGGGAGATCAGCCATTTATCTATTTTCCGTGAAGGCCAGTTGGCTTTTTCTCATTTTCTTAATTTTCGATTGGTGGATTTTGTAGAATTGTTGATGCGCAAACTGGAATTGGACGAGGATACTGCCAAGACTTTGACGCGTGATGACCTGCTTCAGGTTCTACTCGAGGGTAAGGAGTCCCGTTATACCTATCCTGAAGATGTTCTGGCTGAAGTTAGAACGGAGTTGGAATACCTTGCCGATGAGCTTAAAAGAGCGATGGCTTTTTATGTAAGCCGGGTAATGGAGTGGAAGATTGAAGGCATTGAACGTCTAATTTTTTCGGGTATCGAGACCGAAATTGGGCCCTTATACAATTATCTAGCCAGTGGATTTCCGGTTCCCGCCACCTCTGTAAAGCCAGTTTCTCAAGTGGAGTTGTCTGATCAGGTTTGTGCAAAGCTTCAAGGTGTGGCCGCGCGTGAAGAGCTAACTCTGAGTCTTGGATTGGGACTGAGGTATATAGAATGATTTTTACAAAAAGGCTTCGATAAACCGTGGCTAAGAGACTGGGAAAACGCGCCCAAAAAAAGGGATTAGACAACCGTGACTACCTTGTTTTCGGTGGGTACTTTCTGCTTTTTGTAATGCTGGTTTATCTGGCCACAACCGGCCGTCAAAAAAATCTGGCATTAAAAAAGCAGCAAAGCGAGATCGACAGTCTTGAAACCAATCGCCGCACGGCCAAGGCCAGCGTTAAGCGTCTCAGTAAAAAGTTGGCCACAGAGCGCGAACGGCTTCGTAATTCTGAAGTACGTGGCAAAAGGGAGAAACAGGAATACGATTTTGTCGTTGGAACCTCTTTGGAGTACGCCAAGAAAAATCGATTGCTTATGGCAATTTGGGAAGCCATAGACAAGGTACAGAACGTGGCTTTGCGTTCCGTAACCGTTGAAAAAAATGAGATCTCCCTTTCAATGGTAACCCAGAGTGATGTCTTTTTGACCGAGTTTATGACCGCTTTGAACAAGCGCAAGGACTTGATTGACACCATTCGGATCAAAGAGACGAAGACTGAAAAGGCAGATAAAAAAACGGGCCGTCAGCTTTTGGTAGGCTTTATGGAAATTGTGGCTGTCCGTCCACGCTCCATCTCGAATAAGTCACCTCAGCCTGCTCTGCGCAAGGAGCCCAAACCAAAACGTGCCCCAAAAAAGAGAAGGAGGCGGGGATAGGTTATGCTCAAAGCCCTGCGTCTTAAGGAAATCATACTCTTAGGGCTATTGATCGTATTTATCCCGCTCTATGCCTTTTATACACAGGTTATTGCACCGCGCTTTTCAGATTCTAGGATCAAAGCCAATACGCGTCGTCAGCAAAAAGTGCAAAAAAAGCTTAATGAAGACCTGGCCAAGGAAGCGACCATGCAAAAAGAGATGGCTTCCCTGACCCAACGCCTGGCAAAAAATGATGGCAAAGTGGCTAGAATGCGCTCAGAGGCCAAGGAATTCAAGCGCTATATCTTAAGCGATCGCTATGAGGTTGACCTCTATCACTATCTTTTTGGAAGAGACGCCCGTTATTCAATTCTAGGTCTTGGAAACACTCCCAAGCGTATTCCCAAAGGCAATTATACAGAAATTAGTTACAATTATATCTGCAAAGGCAAGTTTCAAGATGTGGTTAAAATGGTCAAGAAGATTGAGAACACCTCGCGCTCCCTCTCAATCTCCAAGCTGTCCTTGGAGAAACCCAAGACCAAGAAAAAATCCCGGCAAAAAGCCAGTGGGGACATTATTGCCAATATGCGGATTCATGTCATTTTTTCTGGTTTGGAGACGGGTCTGAGCTTTGATTCCTTTCGTGAAGGTGAGCCCAGTCTTGACCTGATTAAAATAGGTGGAAATCCCTGGGATTCAGATTTTGGTGAGACGCGCCAACAAACGGGCGGTCCTACAGCAGCGATTAAAAAACTATTTTTACGCTCTGTGATTTATATGAAGTCGCCTGCGCGTAGAGCGGCCCGATTTTCAACTAGTGATTCCTGGTACCATATTGATGACGAATTTCAGATTGAGCCTGGCAAATCCTTTACAACGGTGCGGGTTATGGCCATTGGTGGACGCTATGTGGTCATTAAGCATCTTGGGAAAAATCAAGTCTTCAAGATCTCTCTCAAGGTAACCGAAACCGGAAGCTCAAAAGCCGAAAGCAACACCAAACAACTCATGGAGGCCGCCCTTTTTTAGGGAAGGGATTAAAAGAGTTAGAATTTAGGAGGAAAGAACTATAGAACTATCGGAATGGGGAGTTCAATTCCGTCATCTTCCGACTCGATCGGGAACCCCGTCCCGTCTTCTCGTCATCCTACGACTTGACCGGGGAATCCATCGTAGACTCTTCTCTTCTTTCTTCTAGTCTTCGACAAAATACGTTATAAATCGGCATAACTTGTCCGATAAATCCAGGGACAGACCTCTTTCATTGGCAAGGAAATGGCTTCCATGATTCATGGTTATCGGCTTAGCGCCTGGTTCTTGATATTCTTGATGTTCCTGCAACCTTTTTGCGGGCTTCTTTCCTATGCAGTGGAAGATAACGCAGAGACTTCTGCGGCAAGTACGAGAAAAAAGGCGCCTTCAGTTCGCAAAAAGGCTCCATCACGGCGAAAAAGCAGTTCCAAAAAAGCAGGTTCGGACTCTCAGGCTTTACCGGCTAAGGGCGAAAAATACCTGACCCGCGTCGTTCAAGGAAGTGCTGTACCCGGATCGGACTCATTTTCAAATGCCCGAAAAGCTGTCGCTGATCTAGCCAGCCAGGATTCACCCTGGACCGAAGAGTTGGATATTTTGGGGCCTGATGAGGCATCTCCCGTTCTGGCAACATCAATTTTCGGGTCCAAGGGAAAAAAGAGAATTAATCTGATTGCCGACGATATCGAGATTAAGACCTTGATGGATAAGCTTGCTACGGACTTCAAGCTGAACCTGGTTTCAAAGGCGATTTCAGGCCGCAACAAAATTAAAGCATCTCTTTATGATTTACCGCTTGAGACGGTCTTTCATGTTCTTCTTGAGCAAGCCAATCTCACCTATGAAAAGCGCAACGGAATTTTTTACCTTCAAGAGCAGGGTAAGGCTCAAGATGCGTTTCTTACGGAACGCTTTTTTAAACTCAAGGAATACGCTGATTTTAGATTTGCCAGAGCATTGATCGACAATATTGCCGTAACCAAAGGCAAAAAAATCATTGAAAACGAACCTAAAAAGACCTTTTTTGTTGTGGAATATGCTCGCAATCTGGATCGAATTGAAAAGGTGTTGGGTGAGTTGGGTTATCTGGAAGATCTTGACCCGGACGGTGCCACTTTTTACTACCACTACTTAAGCTATAGCTATGTCGCGTCAGGCGTGGTCAAAGACATTATTGAAAAATACAGATCCAAAGAAGCCAAGTTTTCACTGGATGAAAAGTCCAATCGATATATCGTTTTTGATACGCGGACTTCGTTTGAGAAAATGAAGAGAGCATTGACTTTTGTTGATGTTCCCAGAGGCCAGGTTTTTATTGACGTCCTTTTTGTGGATTTGACGGAGTCTGATAAGGACAGGCTGGGTATTGATACAGTTTTGGACTGGAATAAGGGCTCCCCCGACAATGCGGATCAACTGGTAACCACGCTGGCTACGGATGTCACCAATTTTTTCAGCTATAAGCAACCCAGTCATTTGAGCAATATTAAAATTTCAGGTATTAAGGAAAATAGTAAATCCAATATCCTCAATAATCCAAAATTGATGGTGCTAAATAATGAGAAAGCAGTGATTGATGTCACTGAAAAATTTCCCTTTGTGACCAATGAAAATCAAAGTGGCGTGATCTCTTCTAAGATTGAAAACGTTGATATCGGTGTTAAATTAGAGGTTACTCCCAGAATTAACGCCCATCGTGAAGTTGAACTCGATGTCAAACCCACTATCACGGTCTTGAAGGAACTAAAGACCATTGTGACCAAGGTTGTGGATACGAATCAGGCAAATGCCAAGGTGACTGAAACTTCTTCTGAATTTCCCATCACTGATGAACGTTCCATTGATACCAAAGTTGTGGTTCCTACCGGGCGTACGCTGGTTATTGGTGGCCTGGTGAAGGAGACGGATCGCAAATCTGCGGATCGTATTCCAGGTTTATCCAAATTGCCGATCCTGGGACCCTTGTTTCGTAGAAAGTCAAACACCGACGAACAGAGTCAGCTCTATATTTTTCTGACCCCAACGATTGTGAGAAATGCCCCCATTTCGACAACATTCAGCACCGATATCGGGGGTGAACGTTTCAAGTTCTTCCCCCAGGGAAGTATTGGCGAGGAAAGACGGCGTGATCGAGGCCTGGTCATCGAAGTAGCACAGAGCAAGGCTAAAACCAAGTCATCGACCATGGTGGCGGCTGTACAGTCAGCGAGTGCTCAGCCGGTTATACAGCCGGTCAGTCCAGGCAAGGGTTCAGACAGCATTGATTTTTCCAAATTTATCAAGAAAATTGCGGCTCTTAAGGACAGACAGAGGGTAGCTCGTGTGCGCCTTGGAGAAGACAAGGTTCAAAAGCAAAAGCTTGAAAAGGGGTTTGATCAACTCATCGACAAACTTGAGGCAGATATCCGTGAAGAAGATTCACAGGAAAATAATTCCAAGGTTCGGACGAAGGAGAAACCAGCCATAAAGGTTGGGGCTAAGGAAGACGAGGAACGTGCGTCCAGGATAGCCAAGCTTTTGAAGGTTTGGGAAAAGGAACCCGTTGATCGGATTATGGCAGATGAGGACCGTGAGCCGGCAGGACCACGGGCGAAAACCCAGAGTATACCCAAGGTTCAAAGATTGACAACCCAGTCGCCTGAACCTCGGACAGTTAAACCTAAACTCCCTCAGGCCCAAAAACGCGTTTCTCAGAAAACAAAAAAGAAAAAGCACTTTAGCGTACCCAGGGCTGAAAAAACAAAAGCGGTGCGATCCAGAGCGCAGGCAGTTGAGCCCAGGCCGTCTATTGATATGCCCGTCATGGAAGAGGGGATTTCCATGGAAGCTATTTCTCCACTTGGAACCTCGGGAGGAGGGACCGGTTCCAGACCTCTCGATGGAAGCTTTTCGTTTGGCAAAATGAATGGGCAGTCATCCAAGTCCGCCAATACCTCAAAGAAAGCAAAGAAGAAAAAATTAAAAAAACGCGGAAAAAAGGCTTCCAAGAAAAAAAAGGTGAGTTTTCTTAAAAAGAGTTTTGAGATTCCTTTGAGCAGTTTTGGTCAGGAGCAACCTAACCGGGGACGCTCAAGAAAAAGAAAGATCACGAGACCCACTACATGGGAAACCGATTTTCTGGATCGAAATATTGCACGAGTTAGTTTTTCCGATACAGAAGAAATTAACGATTCCTTTGAAGCGGCTCGAAAAGAGCCTGAAAAGAGAACTCTCAAAAGGCCCAAAAAGCTTAGAAAGCAAGTTTCAAAACAAATCACACTGCCGGTGAAAAAACGGGTCAAGCCCACTAGAAAGAAAAGTCCCAAGAAAGCTCTAAAGCCAAAAAAGAAAGTATTAGCACGCTCCAAAGATCCCAGGACCCAGGCTATTTTTGACCAGCTGTTTTTGAAGAAGAAAAGTCCTAGAAAGCCAAGTCCAGTATCCAACGCATCTTCCAAAATAGCGGGTTCTCAATCTCGATCCCCAAAATTAGCCAGTAAGCCGATTGTGCTCCCCCCTTTGAAAAAAGAAGCGTCATTAAAGCCCGTGGCGCGCAAGCCTAGGAAAAAACCGCGCAAAAATGTGAAAGAAAAAGAGTTTGAAAATTTCTTGGACAAAATGTTTTCTCCTCAGTCGGGCGATTCTAAAAAGGTTTCAAAATCACCGGTTTCCTCCTCTCCCAAAAAGGCTTTTGAAAAGCGTGAGCAGGAGTTTATGAACTTTCTGGAAAACCTCTAAAGGGGTTGGGGCCTTCTCCTCTGGAGTCTAAAACCGGTTAAATCGGTCGGTTTGGGAATAGAGCGAAGCCACTTCGTAGAGAAGTTCATCTCCATGTTCAAGTCCGGGGGACCCGAAAACAAGTTTCGCGCCTCCATTATCCCCTGGTTCATCAAAATTCCTTATCTTCCATACCTTGACACAGACATGGTAGACTACCTTATCCAAACTGCTGAGTTTGATGGCTGAATTCAGATCAGATTCTGCACAGCGAATCTCGGTCTCTCCATCCATGAGGGTAAATTCGGTCTCCGTGCTCCAATAAGCCTGGTTATAGTGAATTAAAAACTTGTCGGTTGGGGGCAGAAAGATCTTCTCAATACGAGTCGGATAGCTACTTCCACTATTGGGGAAGCCGTCGATAGCCTGGAAGCGGTGAAGCCAGGAATCCATCTGAAGTTTGCCCAGTGTCATGGCACTCATGAGATCCTTTTGAATGATGGATGCCTCAGATACTTGAGCCATCCCCGCAAGCAGGGGTAAAACTCCCACGGCGATGATTGTGATCGCCAAAATCAGCTCAATGAGTGTGACACCGCAGTTTTTGTTCATTCCCAATCCAGATTCATGACTTGAGTCTTTTTAAACAGCTTGACCCCGGTAGTTCCCATGCAGCTTTGAATGCGACCCTCGTTTTCTAAAATGGATTCATAAGTTGTAAGATCTATATTGCAGTTTTTAAGCTTTTCACGGTCTTCTATAAAGACAATGAGTCCCGATGAGAAAATACTAAATGAAGACGGGTCATAATGGGCCGAATATACGGCGTCCCATTTCCCCTTTTCCTCGCAGACGCCTTCCTCACTGGGTCTTTTACAAAATCCGCCCGAACTTTCACAGCATGGATTTGTGGGCTCTGCCTGTGAGTTGCAAACCGGACGTCCATTGCGGACCACCCAGGCAGCACAGTATTGTCCGACATAATCAAATGAAATTGGGTTTTGAACCGTAGTTTTAGTGTCAACGACAACTTCGGTTTCGGCATGCACAAGACCTGCGTGAGCTACGTAATCGAGTTTGCTGCGCGCCACCATAAATTCAACTTCAAGCGACTGGGAATCGACGAGGTCCGCCAGGCCAATAGAAATCATGGAAAAAACGACCACTAGCGTTAAGACCACGACAAGCGTACTGCCTTTATGACTATGCTCTTTTTTCATTAAAGATCCGTGGATTCGATTGATCCTATTAGTTCGTCTTCAGCTTTAGCCTATGATACCCTATTTATCCTGGAAGAACTTATGATCAAAAAAGCCCTGTTTCTAGTTTGCATTTCCTCCTTTATCACAGGATGTACCCAACACCGAAAACCGTTATTGAAGAAAATCCTGCCTTCAGTCCCTAAGCTAATACATGTACGCTACAAGCCTGAGACTTCAGGGGCCAGGGACTGCGCCAAATGTCATCAGGAGATCTACGAGGAATGGGCCGGGTCCTTTCATGCTCAGGCTTCTTTGTCCGAATCTTTTACCCGTGAGTCGGATCACTATGAGTTTTCGGGTTGTATGTCCTGTCATGCACCCCTGTCACTGCCTGAGGAACAGGAGCGTCCTCCTGCCAGAGACTGGATGATGCACGAGGGAGTGACTTGCTCTTCTTGCCATGTGATCGGAGATAAAACTCTGGGGCCCCTGGGATCGAAGGCACCTCACGGTACCCTGAAAGATGCAAAGTTCAGGTCTTCAGAAGTCTGTGCGTCCTGTCATCAGCCCACATTTGCGCAGTGGAAGGCTAGCTCCTACGCAGAGGAAAACATCACTTGTCAGTCTTGCCATATGCCCATGCTAAAGCGTCACATATCAAATTTTTCTACTCATCTATATAAGAAAAAAGACTCCAGAAAGCATAGCTGGGAAATCGATTTTTCGGACCTGGTGAAATTAAGTCTTTCCACGAGTGTATTGGCTCCGGGTCAGATTGAGCTTCAAATTAAAAATTTAGGAGTGGGACATGACCTTCCTACAGGAATCTATGGGAATACGAGGGTTTTTGTCGTCTTTAGTATTTTTGATCAGGATCGGCGACTATTTTTTCGCGAGGAAAAATTAAGCGCAAGGGAGAAGAACTCGATAGGGGCAGGTGAGACACGTAGGTTTTTTTATCATTTCAGGCCGCCTGCCAGGAAAAGTTATCTGATGGTGGCCAAGGTTATATTTTCTTCTTCAAATCATGAAAACGAAGTTAAATTGGCAGAAGTACAAAAATACTTTTATCAGGAGAACACTAAGACTCCATAGTGGGTTGCTATTTGCCTTGCTGGTGGCAACATCCTCGGCTCCCGTACTTGAGCTTGAGG
>CAZRLV010000043.1:0-15735 GCA_964600955.1 uncultured bacterium | reverse complement strand
GCAACCGATGCCTGAACAAAGAAGGCCTACGCTTTAGCAATGAGTTCGGATGGCATAAAGTCATGGACTTTTTTGGAGATCTTAGTATCCTGGGTGGAAAAATTCAGGGTAGATTCGTTGGAGTTAAGTCTGGACATCGCACCAATATCAATCTGGTAAAAAAAATGATTCAGGAGAAGGCCCTGATCACTGAATCCAGCGCAGAAACTCCAAAAGTACTCGAATTGACTGATATCAAAAAGATTATTCCCCACCGTTACCCTTTTTTATTGATTGACCGGATCATCAATATGGAGGTGGGCAAAGAAGCCACTGGCATTAAAAACGTCACGGGAAATGAGGAGTTTTTCAATGGCCATTTCCCAGATCGCCCTCTCATGCCGGGAGTTCTGATAATTGAAGCTTTGGCTCAGGTTGCCGGCGTCTGTATGCTCAGCATGACGGGCAATACTGGAAAGACTCCTTTTTTTACGGGACTTGATTCTGTAAAATTCCGAAGGCCCGTATTTCCAGGAGACCAATTGGAATTATATGTTAAGGTCTTAAAGGCTCGTGGCGATATTGGTAAAGTGGCCGCAACAGCCCGAGTGAATGGTAAATGTCATGTCGAAGGCAAGCTAAGCTTTATGATTAAATAGGAAAAATCATGGCAGAGATTCACCCTACAGCACAAGTTTCAAAATACGCGGAACTCGCCCCGAGCGTGACAGTGGGCCCTTATAGCATCGTTGAAGGCAATGCCAAAATTCAAGAAGGAACCGTTATTGGAGCTCATGTTTTCATTGGCGAGAATACGGCGCTTGGAACTGATAATCACATCTTCCAGGGGGCAATTGTTGGCTCGCTTTCTCAAGACCTGAAATACTCCGGAGGGCAAACCTATCTTGAGATTGGAAACGGAAATACAATTCGTGAGTATGTCACCATAAATCGAGGCACAGATGACGAGTCATGGACGCGTGTTGGCCATAACAATACCCTGCTGGCCTATACACATATTGCTCATGACTGTATTGTAGGTAGTCGGGTTATCATGTCCAATCTTTCCACCCTGGCTGGACATGTATGCGTAGAAGACGCTGCTGTTATTGCGGGCTATGTTGGTATTCACCAGTTTTGTAAAATTGGCACCATGGCCATGGTGGGCGGGATGTCCAAAGTCACCAAGGATGTTCCTCCATACATGAAAGTCCAGGGCAATCCGGCCCGCGCCTTTGGTCTGAACTCAGTCGGTTTGGAAAGAAACGGTATGAATAAAACAGAGCGAAGAATTCTTAGGCAGGCCTATAATTTTCTTTACCGCTCAGGATACAATGTTTCCCAGGCCATTGAAGAAATCAAAAGCGATCTAGAACTCACAGCCACATTGCAAATGTTAATCACTTTCCTTGAAAATTCTGAACGCGGCATCGTCAAAACCTGACTTCCATTCTAATACGCGCTTGGCATGCTCCTTTCACCCCGCATCCGTGCGAGTCTGGAATCTATAAAAGCCCATTTATTGACCCTTTGCTTCCCCTTTACCTGTGAACTCTGTCAAGCGGGAGCAACCCGCCCAGTTTGCGAAGCCTGTTTAGCAAGGCTGAAGGAAACGTCCTCGTGTTGTCGCTGCGGCCAAGAACTCAATCAACTGGGATGTCCAAAGTGCTCGCTGGAATTTCAGGCATCAGGGTTTAAAACTTTAGGAGTATACCAAAGCTTGAGGTCTCTGATTCTCAAGGAAAAGTCCAGACCTGCCGCGAACTCCCTGGATCGCTTATCCATTCTTCCCTGGGATACACTTGTCCCCAATCAGTTTTTTGTTGAGAGTACTGACCTCGTGTTTGTTCCTTCGCGCAGATCCCAACATTGGATTTTTGATCAAATGCGAACTTGTCAAGAATCTCCAACTTCTGGATCAACCTGGCAGTTCATTGCGCCACCTTTTATCAGAAACCCAGGGAAAATGTCACAGAAGTTTCTAAATAGGGAAGCGAGGATCGTGAATCCTCTGAATCTTTTCCTTGAGGTTGACGATTTCCGAAGAATCTCAGAGCAAGCCCTGTTAGTGGATGATGTTTTGAGCACGGGTGCGAGCCTAAAAACTTGTATTTCAACCCTGAGAAAGTTAGGATACAAGCGGGTGTACGTATTTGTCCTGGCTTATCAGGAGCGCGAAACTAGAAGGATTGAGTATGGTAGCGGTGAATTGTAAAGCATGTGGGACTCCGTTTCGACCGGGGCCTGGAGAAATCCTATGTGGAGAGTGCCGGATAAAAGAAATTCAGGTGTTCCAGAGAGTGCGTGATTATATCCGCGATAACCCGGGATCCAATGCAGAGCAAATCGCCATGGGGACCCAAATTGATGAGCGTACCATTGTGCGCTTTATCAACCAGGGAAAGCTTTTTAAGAAATAGTCCATGTTTGTTAGAAATAATCCTTGTTTGTTTATTTTTGTATTATTATGCACCATGGCAAAAAACATAGAAAATATGAGATATTTAGAGAGGTCGGTCGCTATTACGGCCTTACCATACGTACGCAGGCTAATGTCAGCGCTCTATTTGGACGAAAGTATATATGTCGGTCAGAGTCAATGAATAACAAAGAAGAGGTGATGTCATGAAAATCGAAGGCAGTTCACCGTATCGTCCCGCAGACCAAGTCAAGCGGGCCAAGAAAACGGATAAAAGCTTCGAAGGGACTTTACAGAAGTCTAAGAAGGCCCAAAATACAGATTCCGTGAATCTGGGGGGTTCTAATCTTAGCTCTGTGCAGTCAGGTTATACGGCTATGCCTACCCGAGCCAGTTCTCAGGGTGGTCCTAATTCTGCCGTGGATCCTATCGTAAGACAGGTATTGGATAGTCCAGAAGCCGCCAATTCACGGGTTCAGGAAATCAAGCGTCTAATCTCCGAAGGGGGAGCAGAGGCCTATTTCAAAACCGTCGACAGTGAAAAAGTTGCTGAAAAACTATTAAACTCAGGAGTTCTTGACGAGATTTAAGTCAGGAATCCTAAACACGCACCATGCAAATAGCCAAGTCCATACAGGAAAACTTAGAGTCTCAACTTGAGCAGTATGAGAACCTTCTGGTCTTGGCTGGTGAAAAATCAGTTTTATTCTCTCGAGCGGACAGGCGTCCGGTGGAGGTCCAATCCCTTGTTAGCAAGGAAACCACCGTTGTCTCAAGCTTGAAGAGTCTTGAAACTGAGAGGCAGTCGATCTGTGGAGATAAAGACTTCAATGAGATCGTGGATGTAGCCGGGGAGCTTCAAGAACCCCTGCTCGCTGTCAAAGAGAAACTTAAGGGCGTCTCTCTTGAACTTTTAAGAATAAATGAAAAAAACAAGCTCATGCTTGAAACTTCCCTAAAAAT
The DNA here is from genome assembly GCA_964600955.1 of uncultured bacterium. Lineage (GTDB taxonomy): Bacteria > Muiribacteriota > UBA6191 > UBA6191 > UBA6191 > CAZRLV01. The sequence goes on along the minus strand of CAZRLV010000043.1, from coordinate 12,374 downwards.
CATCTCAAAAATGATTCGCGCCGTTAAAAACCTGACGGTTTTGGAAGAACCTACCTATTCGAGAATCCAAAAACCCAGCAAGATTCACGCCTCACGCTCAGTGAATTTGCGGGCTTAGTAGCTGCCCGGATTGGCAACTCAATAATTGGCTAGGGAAAGCCTAACACAGAAACTGTGTTGGGCTTTTTTCATGCCTGAAAAAAGGAGAGAAGAGATGGCTCTTGGAGCTTTCCTGGGTCTCGACATAGGTAAAAAAGGGGTCGTTACCCACCAGAACGCCCTGAATGTGGTCAGCCACAATATCACCAATGCTCAAACCAAAGGCTATACCCGTCAAACCGTTTCACTCAAGGCTACTCCCGCTCTGGATGCAGAATCCGTAGCCATGGTAACTGGTCAGATTGGAACCGGGGTGACCATTGGTGAAATTCAGCGCATTCGAGACGAGTTTATTGATGAGGAGATCCGCGATCAGAAATCATTTGGGGGATTTGTGAATTCCCTCTCAAAGGGCCTTGGGCAACTACAAACCATTATCAATGAACCCAGCGATAATAATGTACGTTCGACCATTGACCTATTTTTCCAATCCCTGGAGGATTTGAATAATCAGCCAGAAAGTGCATCTGTAAGAGTGACCGTGGTAGAGCGAGCCAAGTCCCTGGCCTCCTTTTTGGACTTTACCGCTCAAAAACTCTCGGACGAGCAAAAATCAGTCAATCTTGAGGTTGAAGGCAAAGTCAAACGTGTAAATTCCATTGCCAAAACGCTTTCAGATCTCAATGGTGAAATCAAAAAGATTGAGGGTACGCGTCAAAACCCAAATGATATTCTCGATGCCCGCGACCTACTTCTCGATGAACTTTCGGAATTGGTCAATATCGAGGTGCGCAAAGACTCAACCCAAACCCTCTTTGTGCGTGTAGGAAATCACCTTCTGCTACAGGGCTCCAAGGTCAACGAGCTGAGCTTTATTCGCGACGATGCCCGCAAAGACGGTCTAAAGGGGGTCTCCACAACAGACTTCTACCTCCCCCCTTCCACTATTCCAGATGTGGCAGATGTCTTTGTAGGGGCTGACGCACAAAACCTTGACTTTGCCCTTACGGTTTTTAATACCGCAAACAATCACCAACTACAATCAGAAGCCCTGATTAATATCCGTAACAATTTCCAAATCGGATCCTCACTGGATCAGGCGGGAATCACCAGTGGCAGTTTCTTTATCAATGGAGTGCAGGTTTTCTTTGAAAATACGGACAATCTTTCCGACCTGCGCGATGAAATCAATGATTCTGGTCTTGGAATCTCCGCTTTTTTTGAAAGAGGCCGCCTGGTTATGAAGTCTATTCGCACAGGTACAGCCAACAAGATTGTGCTTTCAGAAGGTACGTCAAACATCATGGATGTCATGCGCTTTAGCGATGAGCGCGAACTGGATGAATTTGCCAATGTTATCTTTGATGGAAAGGTGCGTGATGCCAAATATGCGGTGGACAGCGAGACCTTCCAATCCTCTACGAACTTTATTGAGGATGTTCAAGATGGCGTAGATGTCATTCTTAGAGAGGATGGTTCAACCCAGGTACGATCCAAATCCCCCGTTCACGCTGGAGCCATCCAAGGCCTTTTGGAATATCAGGATCGATATCTGGATGCTGAAATCAGAAATCTTGATAAATTAGCTTATGCCCTCGGAAGCGAGTTCAATAAGGTTCATTACGAAGGATTTGGTCTTGATAATCGATCACAAAGAGTGTTTTTTCAGGATTTCAAAAGTCCAGACCCGGATATTTTTGAGCGAGGAGCCGCCCGAACTCTTGCAGTATCAGAATTGGTTCAGACCAACCCGTCTGCGGTAGCTGCCGCCAAGGGGGTTTTTCTCAAAGAAGGGGATAAAGTTCCCGTAAGCAGCGGCTCGGGAGACGGTCGAAACGCACTGAAGCTGGCCCAGCTTAAATTCGCCAAGGTCATCGGTCACACCGATTTTGGATTGGCTACACGACTTTCAAATCTGAATGGAGGCGATGGGGTCGATATTGGCAGGGATGAATCTAATTTTACAATTTCGGACGGGGAGAAAACGGCCGTCGTAAGCCTGGAAGGATTCAATTCAGACTCTACTATCTTTGATCTCCAAAACAAAATGAATGAAGCTTTGGACCTCAATGGGTTGGACTCTAACTTAACCCTATCACCCCAGGCCGACGGAACCTTGAGAATCATTTCCTCTAACAAAAACCTATCCTTTAGCGAAGGGTCAGGAAATACCGGGTCTGACCTGCATTTCACGGTTTCATCCGGTGCGACCGGCAACGGCACACGCATCATCGAAACATCGGACGTGAGGGCTAAATTCAAAGACGATGCCGAAGGGCTCATCGATTTCTATGCCGGGGTTGTAGCTGGTATCGGAGTTCGCTCGGAAGAGATGATCAAACTCCAGGAAAACACCACGGTAGTCAGTACTCAGCTTGAAAATGAGCGCCAGGCCATCAGCGGAGTATCTGTAGATGAAGAACTCACCAGCATGATTAAGTTTCAGCAAAGTTTTAACGCCTCAGCACGAATCATAAACACCATGGACGGAATCTTGGAACAGGTTGTAAACCTCGGGAGATAATATGCGGGTTACACAGCAAAGTCTGATTAATAATTTTCTTCGCAACCTCAATGAAACCAATTCCCGTCTTTTAAAAGTCAATCGGGAAATTTCTTCCGGGCGTAGGGTGGAACGCCCCGAAGATGACCCTGTTGCAGCGGCTGCCATCACGAGGGTCAGTAGCCAAATCAATGAAACAGAACAGTTTTCAGAAAATATTCAACAATCTCTTTCGAACCTAAACACTATGGACTCAACGCTGGGGGACATCTCAGCCATTTTTATCCGTGGTCGGGAACTGGCTGTTCAAGCCGCCAACGCGACCCTGTCCGAAACTGAACGTGATGCCATCGCTATGGAGGTGAACCAGCTTCTGGAATCCATGGTCCAAATCGGAAATTCCACCATTGGAACATCCGCAATTTTCGCAGGCCATGAAACCCTGGGACAGCCTTTTGAAGTTGTGCGGGGTTCTGACGCGGGAGAGGTACGCGATGTAATCACCCTGGATGGAGAAATCCGCCACGATTTAAATGCCAATAATATTACGCGCGTTATCTACAAAGGGGACAACCAAAATACCTCCATAGAAGTGGATCGAAAGCTTGAAGTCGACTCAAACATCACAGGTCACGAAGTCTTTTTCTATGATGATCTGGTCAATAGCACGGGCCCCAAGCTAGACACTAAGGCCGTGGGAATGACCATCAATACCCTTCTTGAAAATATCGTAAATGCAGAAACGGCTCAGGGCATCTCATCCGGCTATCTCGACATTAGAAACACGCGCGCGCCCCATCTGCGTGAGGACACTGACCCAGACCCCAGTGTAGACAACTCCACAAAGCTCCTGCAAATCAATAACCGCAGAGGAGTCGGTAGAGACAAGGCAGGCAACCTTTTATCTCTGGGTGATGTGCGCTTCACCGACTCTGCCGGAACGACAGCCGTATTCAATACCAATGTGGCCGCATTAACCGCTGATACGGCCACCATTCAAGACGCCGTGGATTTTCTCAATTCTCAGATGTATGACCCTACCACCAATGCCGCTGGTCCCAGACTGCGCTTCATGATTGCTGAAGACCAGATTCAGATGATTGATAACGCAGGTGGGGCACAGCTTCCCAGCGCCGAGGATGAAATCGGAGACGGGGTTATTTCAGGGGCAGCCGGAACCAACCTTTCCACCTTTGTTCAGGATCTGGGACTGACGAGCATCCTTCAGCAAAGAACCATTGACGCCAACCAAACTCAACTGGGCCTATTTAATGAATTTGGGGGAGTGCGGTTCTCAGGGGCCAGGGAAACCATGACCGGACGCTTTGAGTTCAACGATGGTACTTTTCTGGAACTTCAATCGGGAAACGGCGACGGACAGCGCATCGTCTTTGATGATAATACGGGCCTTGCCGGTGGACGCACAGATATCACTTTCCCCTACCTACCAGGAACCACTTCGATCCAGGACATCCTGGACCAACTTGACGCCCGCATGGGCCTGGCAGCCAATACTCATACCTTTGCCAATATAAACACTGCCAACAGTTTCGTGGGGGTTACCTACCCAGACTCTGCCAACGAACAATTCACCTTTGCCACCATGGCAGGAGCCGGAACCACTCTGGTTGGCAATGCGGTAACAGCGATTACGGGGGGTACCAACACCTTAAATGAAATTGAAGCCCAGCTCAGAAACCGTATGACTCGTCAAGACCTAAACGGCAGTTTTGATATATACCTCAGCAACGGATCTGTATTTAATTTTAATCTAGGTCAAACTAATCTCAATCAAAGCTCGACCCTGCAAAATGTGATTGATGAGCTCAATACTCAAGCAGGCCTATTGCCAGGCTCCGCCACCTTTGCCCTTTCTACCAGTGGACAGGGCATTGATCTGGTTCCCCCGGCAGGGGCTACCATCGACACGGTTATGGATGAAAACGGAAGCACTGTAGCCTTTGACTTAGGGCTCCTTAAGCCATTCTTATCCGTCAATGCTGGATTTCCCAACATTTCGGGAGCCAACGAAGATTTTCCAGCTATTAGTTTTGATCTGCGCACCACTCTTTCGGAATGGACGGGCAAAAACAACATCACCTCATCCACCAATGGCGGGCAAATCCGTATTCAAGATTCCACGGGCAAGGAAGAGGTGATCAACCTTACAACCCTCAATGAAGACAGCACGGTACAAGACTTTATCAATCTCTTCAATTCGTCCGGATCCAAGGTTAAAGCAGAGCTATCCACCAATGATTACGGCCTGTTTTTTCGCGACCATGCCGGAGGAAGTGGTAATTTTTTTGTTGAAGATTTCCTGGGTTCTACGCTGATTGAAACCCTGGGAGTTGGAACCCCTCTACGAGGAGCAACAGAATTCTATGATGGGACCGCAGCGGCCCATCTTGATCTCACTGCTATTGGTGACACTATTTTGACCATGGATGACCTTCTTAAGAAGATCAACTCACAAACCTCAGGAATCGGGGTTGAGGCCAAAATTGATGAAGAGACTTCTCAATTGGTATTTGAAGATGTGCGCATTCCTCGTGAAAGGGGAAAATTTCGTGTGGGAATTGAAAATGCTGTGGGCTTTAACACCCAACTGGAGTCCCTAAACTCGGGAGGTGGAATCAATAATTTCAAAATTCGCGTCACGGATTCAAGAGGTGTCAGCACCATTATTGATTTTCAGGAAGCCGAGACCGTGGAAGATGTGATCCATGCTATCAATCTGAGCAATGAAGCCATTACCGAGAAAACCCAGCTTAAGCAGATTGAGGGCCTTAATCTGCCTCTGGGAACCCTACAAATGTCCTCCTCCTTTGGGAGTACTCAAGTCAATCTTTCTGGTCTGACTCCAGCCTCTACCGTTTTGGAGCTAACCGATGCCTTGAAATTGGGAGCCGCACAAATTCAGATGGATGTGGATCTCAGACTTGATCTCGAGGACCGCTCCCTGAGCTTTGATTTCATTGATATTTTGGGGGGACGCGAAAACGGAAATATTTCTATCCAGGATGTGACCGGAAACAGCTCGGCTGAGATGAAACTGGACTCCATTGCTGAGGGCTCTCCTTTTCGTTCCGGTCGCCTTGTCCATAAAAAAGCCAATATCACGGCATCCCTAAACCAGGACCGTACCGGATTTCAGCTTCAAGACAATTTTGGAGGAGAGCTCAGAGTCACAGAGGTTGAAGGGCGCACGACGGCTCATGATCTGGGGCTGATTTTCCAGGGGCCTGGCATAGGAACATCCAGCCATGGGATTTTACGCGGACGAGCTTTGAACGCATTTGAAAAACTCGGAGATGAATTGGGCCTGAGTAAGAAACACTCCCTCAAAGACGTTGTGCACCGCGACGGAATTTCTCAAGTTGAGGGTTATTCAGGAATTGATGATGAGTATCAGGCCAGCCGCTCACCCGCTCTAACCACACGCAAACTCCAGACTCTAAAGGGGTCGGTGGACATGGACCATCGCCTACATTTGCAAACAAGGCTAAATCTTTTGGATAACGCCGCCATAAACCCCGACTACAAGGGCAACCCCATAGAAGATGTGGATCTTTCCGGCATTTTGAAGATTGAATCCCTCAGTGACGATGGAAACGTAAGTTATCAGAGGGTCATTATTGACCTGAAACACCTGCCAGATAATGCGAGCTATGATGATCTTGACCGCCTGATTCAACAGGAAATCAGTGCTGATGATCGCTTTGACGCCAGTGTTCAAACCCGTATAACCCATGACGGTCGTATCAAGTTTATCTCTGAGATTCCTATTCGTATTGGCAAAGATGACTCCTATGACGGCGCAACAACGCCCGGAGCAACGGCCCAGCAAAACGCAGATGCCACCGCTGCGCGGGGGGCTAACTCCTCGTTGGATCTTTTTGGAGTCGAGCTCACTGATTTCAGTCATGAGGTCAAATCATCACTTTTAAACCTGAAGCGGCCCCTGACCGAGGGCGTTGACCTGGAGAATTTCTTCATTGACGATTTTAACGGAAACGGTTCTCTGGAGGTCGATCTCAATAACATCGTTTATGAAACCCAGGCCAATCGCCGTGAAATGGAGATCGGGGACCTAAAAAACTATATCCAGGAAAAGGCACAAAGACCTGTAGAACTGACTTCCTCCACCATGCTCGTGGATCTGGGAGTCAGCCTTCCATTGAATATCCCCTTTAACGCGGCCAACGCTGTGGAGGTGGATACGGTCACAGCTTTTAACAACCTGACTGCAACCTCGACCCTGGGAGACCTGGTTACGGCCTTCAATACTCCACTCCCCCTGTCTGTTTTTAACGGTGTCGCACAAATGGCCATCGCGGATGGAACTAATTCTGATAAAGCAGACACTGGCAAAAAACTGGTCGTTGTAGATCAAACAGGACTTCCTACCGCGGGCACTCTTGAAATTAATCGTATTCCTCGGGAGCTGAATCTTTTCTTTAACGATCTGGGACTGAAAATGGGGGGAAGCGTAACGACACTTGGAACCTCTGGCAGTATTGGGCTTATAGGGGAGCAGATTACCGGTCTCGGGTATGAACCCGATCTTGATATCGATAAAAAAGGAAAGCTGCGCCTCGAGGGCAAAATAACATACGATTCAGCGGGAAAGCCGGTTCCAGGATCAGGACGGCTAGGCTTTAGAGAGGGCGACGGTTCAACGGCCAGTGATCTAAAGCTTCTACCTGGCACCGGGGCAATCGGAAACGATACACGCATTATTCACTCGGGAGACTTGAATCCGGGGGTTGATCGAAGTACATTACTCTCCGAACTAAGTCCCAAGGGTGAAGGATTTAATACGAATTTTCAGGAAGCTTTAAAAAAAATCTATGTAGAAAACGGCAAGGACTCCGCCTTCATCAAACTGGATGATCCACCCGTTACCTTAAACACCCCGCTAAAGGCTTTTAACAACGGGGAATATGACGCTGTTGGAGGTTTTTATAAAGGCGGCGTGGATGTCGGTAGACCAGGGTCAGGGTTCGTAATCCAAGATCAATTTGGAAATCAGGCCATTGTGGATCTTTCCAATAACCGCTCGGTATTCACCTCTACCAATGTCCAAAACCTAACGGCGGGTAACACAGTTCCGGCGTCCACAAACTCTCGATTTACCGGCGTTGCCGGTGACTTTACCGGGGTCCAGGTGGGCGATTTCATTGAAATCGATTCAGATGGTACCGGCCTGGAATCACACCAGAGAAAATTTCAGATCCTGGCTATAGACGGTGCAGGGGCTTTCATTGATGTGGCGGCAGATCCCACAACCCTGGATATAGCCACAGCGAATAACTACGACGTCAATATTTTTCAGGGCAAAGAAAATCTGCACGCAAGTATGGAAAGGGAATATCGTAATAAACCATTTTATACGCAAAATTCAACCCTCCACGATGTTCAGGCGGCTATCGATATTGCTCTGGACAAGGCCTACCGAACCACCGGGTTCGGGATCGACAAAATGACCCTGGTGGAACACCCAGAAACGGGTGGATTCCAAATCATGGTAACAGGGGAGGATGGACCTACCATTACCATTACCGAAAGAGACACCAATGGAGATGGAAACTCCGATTCCTCAACGGCAAAAGATCTGGGGCTTCTCAGAGACTCAGGTGCCAGAGGTAACGGGTCTCCACAGATTACATCCGGCCCTCTGAAAGTCTCTGCGTCCCTCTCTTATATTCTGGATAAAATCAATAATGATCTCTCAGATGTCAGCATCACTGCATCCATCGGAAACTCTGGGACGGGACCGACCCTGGATATCACATCAAACACGGATTCATCCTATATCAAAATTCGCGACAGTCTGGACGGGAACACGGCTTCACATCTTGGGATGAGCTCGACCCGCAGCCTTTTTCAAACCATGATCGATTTTAGAGACTCTCTCTTTCGCAATGACCCCTCCAATATTTCAGAGCTGGTTTTGGAAAAAATATCCATCGATGAAGAACATGTCCTTCAATTTCGAGCTCAGGTGGGTTCCGTGGTCAATCGGTTTGAAACCAGTGATGAACGCCTGGGCACAGCTAAAATAGAGCTCACCAAAAGACTGTCTGATAATCAAGATCTCAATATCGCCGACGCGATCATCCAACTCAGACAATTGGAGACTTCTCAAAGGGCTTCTCTGAGCATGGGATCAAGAATCATTCAGCAAACCCTCCTCGATTTTCTACGTTGAGGTTATCATTAGAAAATGCCGATGGACTCATTAAGAAGGATTCAAGGAGGAATCCATGATCAACCAGAGACTAAGGATCGATACAAATTTAGGTCGACTGAATCTAACGACCGCCCGCGGAGAAATGAGAACCCAGTTCTCGAAACCCTTTGAAAGTGTCCAAATATCGCGCCGCGATGCTCAGTTTAGTGTTCAACCTATTCCCAGCGCCCAGCTAACTATTAATCTCGACGCCATCAATTCAGACCTTGGATTTCTAAGTCCCAGTGAGTTTCAGAGACAGACCTCAAGTCAGGCACGGAGCAAGGCAGACTCGGGGATCGCTCAGGCTGTGGGACAGGGAAACTCAGATCTCAATAACCCCCAAGGAGCTACGGTTGCAAAAGCACAAAGCGCCGCAATTTATAGTGCGAGCACTCAAATCGCCGTCAAACCGGGTCCCCGACCACAAATATCGGCCTCAGAGCCCCAAAAACTTCAATCCACTTTCCAGAAGGGACAAGTTAATGTCAGCGCAAATTCGTCTGTAACCATAGACCCTAGTTTTCAGAGGTCCACAGCCTCGCTGGACAGCCCACCTCGGGTCAATGTAAGCCTGGTTCCTCACGAAGCTTCGGGGTTCCGGGTGGATGTCAAGGCCTGAAAACTAACCCCAAAGCTTATTCCCCATCATCGCCAATGGCTTCAACCGGGCAATTTTCCATGGCTTCTACACAAAGCTCTTCTTCTTCACCACCCTCAGCCTGCTTGAAAACATAGGAATAGCCCAGATCTTCTTCGGTCTTGAAATTGTCGGGTGCAGTAGACCGACAGAGGTCGCAATCGATGCACTGGTCATCCACATAGTATTTTCCCGAGGCATTCTTTTCGTATTTATTCTCCAACTCTGCCATGATCAAGGTCTCCTTCTTTCAAAAACGAGCGGATTTTACTGTGCCTGCAAGACCCTGTCAACTACAGCACAAAAGAAAAATAAATGACGGGAAGCCGTGTGCAACAGGGCTGTGGTAAACTGACTGCATCATGAGCGTTTCCGATCGTGACAGGAATCAAGCCTGCGAGAAGTTTTGCGCTTTCTTGAAAAGCCGCAAACTCAAACAAACTCAGCAACGCCTGGACATTCTAAATAAACTGCTGAGCCTCGATACCCATGTAAACGCAGAGGAACTTTATCGAGCCATTCATGATGAGAATCCCTCTATGGGGTATTCCACCGTATACAGGACCTTAAAACTTCTTACGGAATGCGGCCTGGCCAAGGACCATCAGTTTGGTGATGGCATCGCCCGTTATGAAAGCTGTTTCAATCGTGACCACCACGATCATATTGTCTGCCTGGAATGTCATGAAATTTTTGAGTTTGAGAACGAAAAGATTGAAGCTTTGCAAAAGCAAGTCGCTCAAGACCTGGGGTTTACCATCCTGGATCATCGGCTGGAAATTTATGGTGTCTGCAAAAATTGCAAGCAAATCAAGGAGACCCAATGAGCTTTTTTGAAGCCCTTTTGAGATCGGTGGCGTTCATCAAGGAAAATCTTTGTTCCGAAGTGGACACAGCGATCATTTGCGGAACAGGACTGGGACCCCTGGCCAGCCAACTGTCTGATTCCAAAACTCTACCCTATGCAGAGATTCCCGAATTTCCTGTGGGAACCGTCAAAGGTCATGGGAATCGCATGATTTACGGAAAATTGGGGAATGCTAATGTCCTCGCCTTCCAGGGCAGATTCCATTTCTACGAGGGGTATGGAATGGACCAAATCACACTACCGGTTCGCGTGATGCAACAGCTCGGAGTCAAAACCATGATTGTCACCAACGCGGCAGGTGGACTGAATCGTAATTTCTCTATTGGCGATATTATGATTATTGAGGATCATATCAATTTCATGTTCCAAAATCCTTTAATCGGCCCCAATCTCGACGAACTTGGACCCAGGTTCCCTGATATGTCAGAACCCTACTCCCATCAAGCAGGGACACTCTTGCAGAAACTGGCCCTCAGAGAAAAAACAAGGGTTCAAAAAGGTGTTTACCTCGGTGTGAGCGGACCGAGCTATGAAACTCGATCCGAATTACGCTTTTTTGCCCAGCACGCGGATGCGGTGGGGATGTCCACCATTCCCGAAGTGATTGCAGCACGTCATGCCGGCATTGAAAATATTGTCGGTCTTTCGGTCATCACCAATCTTGCCACGGGTGAAGACACCCATAAGGAAAGCCATGAAGCTGTGCTTAAAGCAGCGGATGAGGCCACCACCCGTGTCGTGGGGCTTGTAGAGGCTTTCTGCACAGAATGGAAAGCATAAGACATGTTCGAGAAAGAAATCGGGGATATTTTAAAGCATTTTGAAGAGATCAAGCTTAGGCTTGCTGATCCTGAAATCATTTCGGACCTGAATCAATATCGCGAGATTACGCGTGAACATAAGCGCTGTGAACCCATTGTAAACACATGGGACATCCTGGAAGCTGCAAAACAAGAACATGAAGAGGCCAGAGACCTGCTCAAAGAAGAAGATCTTGACGAAGAAATGCGACTTTGGGCTGAGGGCGAACAAATCAAGACCCAGGAGAAAATCGAGAAACTTGAGTTTCATCTCCAGGGGCTTTTACTGCCCAAGGATCCCCTGGACGAGAAAAATATTATTCTGGAGCTGCGTGCCGGGGCAGGCGGAGATGAAGCCGGACTGTTTGTGACAGATTTAAGCCGTATGTATTCGCGGTTCGCTGAAACTATGGGGTGGAAGGTCGAGGTTCTTTCTTCCAACGAGACCGGCGTTGGGGGCTATAAGGAAATGAGTCTTGCAGTAACGGGGGATCAGGTCTATTCGCAAATGAAATTTGAGAGTGGGGTCCATCGGGTTCAGAGGGTCCCTACCACCGAGTCTTCAGGGCGAATTCACACCTCCACTATCACCGTCGCTGTTTTACCCGAAGTTGAGGAAATGGAATTTGATATCGACCCAAATGATGTCCGTGTGGACACATTTTGCTCTTCCGGCCCGGGAGGTCAGTCGGTTAATACGACCTATTCAGCCGTGCGCCTAACCCATGAGCCCACAGGGACTGTGGTCAGTTGTCAGGATGAAAAATCACAAATTAAAAACAAAGATAAGGCCTTCAAAGTATTGAGGGCGCGCCTTGCCGAAGAAGAGCGAAGAAGAGTTGAGGCCGCCTATGCCGCTGATCGATCCTCACAAGTGGGTACCGGAGACCGCTCCGAGAAGATTAGAACCTATAACTTTCCTCAGGGTCGAGTTTCCGATCATCGCGTGGGACTGACGCTACACAACCTGCAAGCCATCCTCGAAGGCGCTCTAACGCCAGTAATCGAAGCATTAAGAGCCGATGAACACCGCAGGAAACTAGAAGATTTGAGAAGATGATTCTGAAGAAGGAGACTGAATGCAGAATACAGGAGACAGAACGAAGATAAAGATTTTTACGCCCTTTCGAATGGATCCCCCGGTCAAGCCGTAGGATAACAAAAATAATGAATTACAGAACTATCGGAACTAGAGAACTATAGAGAAGAAAAGAGCGGGAAGGTGAAAG
>CAZRLV010000042.1:0-15803 GCA_964600955.1 uncultured bacterium | reverse complement strand
ATAAACCAATTAAAAAATTACATTAAACACGAAGATTTAGATGCAATCGCCCTGTATAGGCGCACGCTAGGTATGGAATAGTCTGACGGTCTTGGGTTAGAATAAACCCATGTCAGAAACACCAAAATCCGACCCACCTCAAGCCCCTTGCGCAGAAGATCCCGAAACCAAGGAAAACTTCGAGCAGTCCTGGAATAGAAGTCAAAAAAAGGCTTACGAAGAATACAAAGCCAGAGATGACAGTAAAGAGGACGTCAGAGATAAATTAAAAAACCGAGGGTTTACGCCTTAAGAGAAGAAGGCACTATAAATTATCGGAACTACAGGAGTGACTGTAACTGTCATCCTACGGCTTGACCGGGGGATCTATCTTCAATTCTCTAGTTCTTTGGTTCCGATAGTTCTTCTAGTTCCGTCTCCAAATCACTTCTCCTGACTCACTTCTGTTTTTGTGGTTCCAAAGACTTTATCTACACTGTCTTTGATATGGGTGGTTCCGGCAAAAGCGGTTTCGGCTTCAATGGCGATGATGACTAAAATCACGATGGGGGCCACGTAGCGAGTGAAGATGACCCAGGGCTTGAAGTTTATGGAGGAATCTGTGCCTCGTCCCAGGTGAAACTGCTTTTGAAGTAGGGGATTTGTGAGTTTATAACCCACGTAAAGGGCGATAAGCAGTCCTCCTACGGGTAACATCCAATTAGAGGCCAGATAATCCATCTTATCAAAAAATGTGGCTTTGCCAACAAGATCGAGGGCGGTGAAGTTTCCAAAAATTCCCTTCCAGAATTCTGAACCTGAAAGAGCAGAAGGTACGCCTACAACCCAGATGCTGATCCCCATGACCCAGGTGGCCTTTTTTCGATCCCAGCCTTTATCGATGAGATAAGCTACTGCTACCTCCAGCAAAGACACAGCCGAGGTGATGGCGGCGAAGAAAAGGAGAATGAAAAAGGAGATCGTGATGGCATAACCACCAGACATTTTCACGATTTCTTGAGGCAGAGAGATGAAGACCAGGCCCACGCTTTTTCCTACCGTACCTTCGTAGGCAAACATGATCGAGAAAATAATCAGACTAGCCATCAGAGCAATGATGGTATCTAGAAACGCAACCCAAACACCGGCACTTAGAAGGTCAGTGCCTTCGTCCAGGTAAGACCCATAGGTGAGCATGGCGCCCATTCCAAGGCTCAGAGTAAAAAATGAATGGCCCAGTGCCTCAAGTACAGCACCTTCGTGCAGTTGGTTATCCATGGAGAACAAAAACTCAAGTGCTTTGCCAAACCCTTCATTGGGTAGACTAAGACAACGAAATAAGATACCCACTAGTAAGAGTAAAAGCACAGGCATGAGAATCTTTGCGGCCTTCTCAATCCCGCCTTTAACGCCTCCCAAGACAATGAGTGTGGTCAGGCCCATAAAGACTGTGGACCAGAAGACATTGAGCAGGGGGTCTGCGTAGATTTTTTCAAACATGGCCCCATATTGATCAGGTGGCATGGTAGCAAAGACATCTTTGGCTGCTAGAACGATATAATGCATCACCCAACCGGCTACGACGCAGTAAAACGACAAAATTACAAAGGCTGAGGCGACTCCGAGAAATCCCATGATCTTCCAGGGAGAGCCAGTGCCTGAGAGTTCTTCAATGGCAGCCACCGGGCTTTTTTGGGTGGCTCGTCCCACCATCATCTCAGCGACTAGAATGGGAACTCCCACAATGGCAATACAGACCAGATAAAGAATGACGAATTTTCCACCGCCATTTTGGTGGGTAATATAGGGAAACTTCCAGATATTTCCCAGTCCAATGGCTGAGCCGGCCGCAGCCAGAATAAACGCCAGTCGTGATCCCCAGTGTTCTCTCATTTTTTCCATGCTGACTACTCCTTGCCGGTTTCAGTGGTAGGAACCATCCGTCCTTATAAAGTCGGCGAGGGTATCACAAAGGCCTGGAAAAAATAAACACTAGAGCGGTTTATATAATTATGTGGCTGTTTGATACAGACCGGATCAATGACTGATGCTGCCCTGGATCGCAGGCATGCCTTCCGTGGCTACAAGTTTATGAAAAATACTCTAAAGAAACCTCCTTATAATACAGATGATACAATGGAAACAATGGAAATTGGTAAAACATATGAAATGAGTTAAGTTGGGAAGAGGAGAGGGAAATGCTTCAAATAAGATTTTTGAAAAGATTTAGAAAAACTACAAAGCCAACCACCTGTCCAAAGATGATCGAAGAGAAGACCGGCTATCAGTCCACTGGAGGGGTAGCCCTGGCGGCACTCATTCAACGGCGCCCATCAGAAATCGTTTTACGCTAGTCAACCATGGTTCTTGACCCCTACGCGGCTGAGAACTAAACTGGCTCTTCTATGAAAAAAGTCCTTAAGACAGGTCAAATTGCTCGCTTTTGCTCGGTGAATTTTCAGACCGTTTTAAGCTGGATCGAAAAAGGCGAGCTAAAAGCCTACAAGCTTCCCGGAAGAGGGGATAACCGGGTTGAGGTCGATGATTTTCTGGAATTTTTAAAAGCTCATGATTTTCCCATTCCAGAGGAGTTTCAAGAGAAATCCAAGCGCGTATTGATTGTAGAAGATATCCCTTCTATCGCCTCTTTGATTGAGAGGGTGCTTTCAGGGGCAGGTTACAAAACAGAGATTGCCGCTGAGGGATTCAAGGCCGGTGCCCTATTAACCACATTCAGGCCCAGTATCATGACTCTGGATTTAAACCTTCCCGGACTCAGCGGTATGGACGTTTTGAAATTTTGCAAAGGACTCAAAGGACTGTCTCACCTAAAAATTCTGGTCGTATCGGGGCAACCCACGGAGGAACTGGCCCAGGCCCTATTAAAAGGCGCCGACGACTACCTAAGAAAACCCTTTGATAACAAAGTTTTATTAGAGAAAGTTAATAAGCTTTATGGGGGGTGAAGGCTGGGAATCAAGAATCAGAGGAAGCAAAGGGAGCAAAGGAATCAGAGGGAGTCGAAGAGAAGAACGGAGAGGAACTAACGGAAGTACAGAACGATCGGAATCATCGGAATAGGGAGTCCGAATCTGTCATCCTCCAACTTGATCGGGGGGTCCATCTTCTCTTTTCTTCGATGATTCGTGCGTAACCAAGCTTTCCCACCCTTTGAATGGATCCCCCGGTCAAGCCGTAGGATGACAAAAGTCAAGAATTCAGGAGTCAGAATTCAGAATGAAGAATGTACTTTTGAATCTTAACCTTGATTCCTCACGTTTCCTCTTCTATTTCTCCTTATTTCTGGGTTCTGTCTCCTCAGCTATTCCTCTAGTTCTTTAGTTCCGATAGTTCTTCTAGTTCCTTCTTCGCTTTCCTCAAAACCTCTCTCCCAAATTTCTGTCCACAAATGCTCGGATACAATTCTAGAAAATCCTTGCGGGAAATTTTTGTTAGATCCGAGACATTACCCATGATTCCAGATTCCATTCCGCAGGGATTCATCAGCTTGTAGTTTTCAAGATTGGACTCGAAATTCATGGAAAATCCGTGATAGGTAATCCAATGTCTACAGGCTGTGCCAATAGAGCAGACTTTTTTGCCCTTTAGAAAAACGCCGGTTTTACCTTCCACCCGATAGGCGGTTTCAGTCCCATTGGGAAGAAGTTGATTCAAAGTCTGAATCAGGGTTTCTTCAATCGTTTTCAAAAACACTCTCAGGTCTCGTTCAGATTCGCTCAGACTGAAAATCAGATAACCCGTAACCTGCCCCGGATCATGGTAGGTGATACTTCCACCACGCGATATACGGTGGATTGGAATGTCTGATTCTTGAAGCATCTGGTTTTTTGCATCCTTGTCGGCCCCCAGGGTAATCACGGGGGGATGGGAGAGCAGCCAGAGAATATCAGGGTGGTGCGGGTCGCGGTGTTTGCTTGCAACCCACTCCAATTGCTGGTTCAGGGCCTTTTCATAAGGAACCAGCCCGTCGTTGATGATCTTTAGACTGCGCACAGATCAGCGATTGAGAATGTGGATGGCTTTTCCAGAGGCCGCTTTGGTTGCCTCCATGAGGATTTCTCCAAATGTTGGATGTGGATGCACGGTTTCTGAGACATCATCGAGAAAGGAGCACATCTCGATCGATAATGCCGCCTCAGAGATTAGCTCAGAGGCATGCGCTCCCACGAGGGTGATTCCTAAAATCTCCCCGTCTTCTTTATCTGAGATGATTTTTGCAAAACCCTCGGTCTCATTAGTGGTCAGTGAGCGTCCCAGTGCAGCATACGGAAACTTAGCCACCTTCGTTTTCAAGCCTCTGTCGCTGGCATCTTTTTCACTGAGACCGGTATGTGCGATCTCAGGATCAGAAAAAACTACCGATGGGATCTGACGAATATCGAGAATCGAGTCTTTTCCCGCGATGACTTCAGCTGCCACCTCACCTTCTTTCGAGGCTTTATGAGCCAGCATGGGTCCTTCTACCAAATCCCCGATGGCAAAGATATGGGCCATGGAGGTTTGTAGTTTCTCATTGACGGGAATAAACCCCTGACGCGAGGCTTCAATTCCAGCTCGGGCAAGATTCAAACCCTGGGTATTGGGTGTGCGGCCGACACAGACGCAGACTTTTTCTGCTTCTACGGTTTTGATTTTTTCACCTGTTTCAAGTTTGACCTGGACTCCGTTTTTTGTTTTTTCAAACCCCTGAGCACGCGTACTGCTCAATACCTGTACTCGAAGGGACTTGAGCTTTTTATTCATCAATGTGATGACGTCCTTATCGAATCCGGCCAGAATTGAATCCAGAAACTCTACCATTGTGACCTGTGTTCCAAGCCTGGCATAGGTCATGCCTAGTTCCAACCCGATATATCCGCCTCCCACGACTAGCAGTGAATCAGGGCGCTTTTCAAAGCTCAAAGCCCCGGTTGAATCCACGATGGAATCCTGATCGATTTCAAATCCAGGGATGGTTGCTGGCCGCGATCCTGTGGCCAAAATACAGTGTTCAAACTCAATCGTTTCTTCGGTTCCGTCTGCCTTGAGAACCTTCAGGCGATGCTTGCCGTCAAACCTTGCTGTGCCTTGCAAAACCTTGACACCATTGCCTTTGAGAAGTCCGCCGATTCCGCGTGTGAGTTTTTTGACGATTCCATCTTTCCAAGAGATGAGTTTTGAAAAATCCAGGCTCACCTCAGGGCAGGAAATTCCCATTTTCGACAAATCATGGCTGGCCTTGTAATATTCTTTTGAAGCATGAATCAAGGCCTTGGAGGGAATGCAGCCCACATTCAAACAAACGCCGCCAAGCTCTCCTTTTTCGATGACCAGAGTCTCAATCCCTAGTTGCGCCAGGCGGATGGCTGCGACATAACCACCCGGTCCAGCACCAATAACCACGGTATTTATTTTCATTAAACCGACTCTCTTTCCAGGTCTAGATGTTGCAATAATAATTGGGCGGGACTTTCCAGGAGTTTAATGACCTCATTTGAAAATAAGGCCCCAATGGCCCCATCCACAACACGGTGATCAAAGGACCAGGATAGATTCATCATATGGCGAATGACAATATCACCATTTCTTACCACCGGACGCTCCTGAAGTCGTGTCATTCCCAGAATGCAGACTTCTGGGTAATTGATGATGGGCGTGGCAAATAGTCCACCGATGGAACCAATATTGGAAATTGTAATGGTGGAGCCTTTGAGCTCTTCGCTTTTAATTTTTCCACTGCGGGTTCTCTCTGAAAGATCATTAATTTCAGCAGCGATATCGAGAATGCCTTTGTTTTGAACGTCTCGAACCACAGGAACAATCAGGCCATGGTCTGTGGCTACGGCAATACCGACATGATGTACATGATGGGTCACCACTTCCTGGGTTGTCAGATCCAAGCTGGAGTTGACCAGTGGGAACTCCGTCAAGGCGCTCGAGATGGCCTTAACGAAAAATGGAAGGTAGGTGAGCTTAATCCCTCTGAGCTGCACCTCTTCTTTCAATTCCTTACGTAAATGTACCAGAGAACTCAGCTCAACTTCATCAAAATAGGCGTAATGCGGAATAATGATTTTAGATTCCATCATGCGCTCTGCGATGATTTTTCGCAGCCCCCGCAGGGGTACTCTGGAATCACCCTCAAGCTCATGTACTGGCGTTGAAACACGAGGCGAAGCAAAGATTGGGGGAGTGCCTGAGTCCTTTTCAAATCTCTCAATATCTTCGCGTGTGACACGGCCCTGCTTTCCCGTGCCTTCCATTGCGTTGATATCGAGCTTTTTCTGGCGTGCCAGATGTCTTACAGAGGGTGTTGCCAGGGTCTTTTTGGACTTTTTTGAGGCGGGTGCCACCGCTTGCGGACTCGTCGTTGGGCTGGCTTTTTTCTCGGGCTTTACTTCGGGCTCAGGTTCAGGGGGAGGGGTAGAGGCTTCTTGTTTGGTACCTGAGACTTCAATATCATAGAGTGGCTTATCCTTGATGGCTATGGCACCCTCCAAAACATGATGCTTAGCAAGCCGTCCGGGTTGCATGGCCGGCAGTTCAACGGTGGCTTTGTCTGTCATGACCTGCACTACGGGCTCATCCTGCTCGAGGGGGTCACCCACCTGCTTGAGCCATTCAATCACCTCACCCTCAACCACGCCTTCACCAATATCCGGAAGGTTCACCGTCAAAATATTGCTCATATAATTACTCTCTCTCGCCAAATCAAGAACTACAGAACTACCGGAACAGATATAGAGGAAGGAACTATAGAACTATTGGAACTATAGGAATCATCGGAATGGGGAAAAGAAAAAAATAGAGACTCCTCCTTTTTGCTTCTTCCCGTTCTTGTCTTCCAATTCTGTAGTTCTTGGTTCCGATAGTTCTATAGTTCCTTCCCTCTCTTTTATTCCTTCTCCATCAATATTCCATCGTCTCTATGATCGCCCTTAACACCCTGGGAGAATCGGGTAAATAATCCTTCTCATGGGCATTTGAAAATGGGGTGTCAAACCCGGTGCAGCGATTGATGGGAGCCTCAAGATGTAAAAAGCAGCGCTCCATTATCAATGTGGCCAGTTCAGCTCCAAAACCCATGGTGCGTGGAGCCTCATGCGCGATTACGCATCGCCCCGTTTTTTCTACTGAGGTTTGAATACAGTCCGTATCAAGAGGATTCAAGGAACGTAGATCAATAACCTCGACACTAATGCCTTGAGTTTCAGCTTCTTTAGCAGCCTCCATATTTTGATGGTGCTGTGCCCCGTAACCGATAAGGGTTAGGTCCGTACCCTCCATAGTTATTTTGGCACGACCCAGAGGGATTTCATAATCATCGAGAGGGACTTCAGCCTTGGAGGCCCGGTAGATGCGCTTGGGTTCAAGAAAAATAACCGGGTCATCCTGTCGAATACAAGACAATAAAAGCCCCTTGGCTTCATAAGGGTCCGAGGGAATCACCAGGTTAATTCCAGGAGTGTGAAGGTATTGGGCTTCGGGGGATTGAGAGTGGTAATGCCCTCCATGGATTCCTCCGCCATAAGGCGAACGAATCACCATGGAAGCCCCCCATTTCCCACCGGTTCGGTAGCGGGTTTTGGCCACCTCATTCACGATTTGGTCATAAGCCGGAAACATATAGTCCACAAACTGAATTTCTGGAATGGGCTTGAGACCGTAATGAGACATACCAAGTGCAAAACCAATGATTCCTTGCTCACAAATCGGGGTGTCAAAACATCGCTCAACGCCAAAGCGTTTTTGGAGGTCAACAGTGGCCCGAAAGACACCGCCAAATTGACCCACATCCTCCCCAAAAACCAGAGTGCGATCATCCTTCTCCATTGCCAAATGAAGAGCATTGTTAATCGCCTCAATAATATTCATAACCGGCATATTAAGACCTCAAATTTTTCAAGAATACAGAATTCAGGAGTCAGAATTCAGAATGAAAAAATCAAGAATTCAAGGACTCTAGGCGTCGAGGAATTCAAGTATGAAGAAGAATACTCCATCGCGTCATCCTGAACTTGATTCAGGATCCATCTTTTTATTCTCTTTCTCCTGACTTCTGGGTTCTGTCTCCTTCTTCCTATCCTTCCTTATACTTCTTCAACCACTCAAACTGCTCACTTAATGATTCTGGCATTTCCGCGTAGACGTCCTCAAACATTGTCTCGCAGGTGGGTTTGGGGGTTTCTCGGGCGACCTTGATCGCCTCTTTGACCTCAGAATGCAGCTCCTTGAGGAAAGCCTCTTCTTTTTCATCATTCCAGAGTTCCTGATCCCTGAGCCAGATGCCCAGTCGGGTCAATGGTTCTTGAGCTTCCCATTTTTTGACTTCATTGTCTGTGCGATAGGCGCTGGGGTCATCCGCTGTTGAATGAGCCCCCAGTCGATAGGTCATGGCTTCAATCAACACAGGACCTTCGCCTTTGAGGCAGAGATCTCGCGCATTTTTTGTAACTTCATAAACGGCGAAAATATCGTTTCCATTCACACGAAAGGCAGGAATTCCATAACCTTCTGCGCGGGGTGCGATTCCGTCTCCAGCATATTGAGAATTTGTAGGTGTTGAAATGGCGTAATGGTTGTTTCGACAAAAGAAAATGCAGGGGCTTTTGGTAACAGCCGCCATGTTCAAGGCGCCGTGAAAATCTCCCTCTGATGCCGAGCCTTCTCCAAAATAGCAAAGCGATACCGCCTGATCGCCACGGACCTTCATGGCGTATGCGCATCCTGCCGCATGCGGGAGTTGTGTTGCCAATGGAGATGAGACGGTCATGCAATTGAGTTTGTGGCTGCCAAAATGATTGGACATCTGCCTTCCAAGGCTCTCATCTTTAATATTTAGAAACATATGATGGATATAGTCTTGAGCCGAGAGCCCTCTCCAAAAAATAGCGGCCTGCTCGCGGTACTGAAAATAAAGCCAGTCCTCTAGATTTAAGGCGGCGGCACTGGCCGTGACACAGCCTTCCTCTCCTCTCGAACTCATGGCGAAATTGACATGACTTTGACGCTGGAGTGTCACCATGCGCTCATCAATATGTCGGGTTTTATGCATATTGCAGTAAATTCTTACCAGGGTCTCAGGACTGAGATCATGGTGGAAGTTCTTAGGGAGTTTACCGTCTTGGCTCAGATAAGAAATGGTTTCAAGCGTCATGTTTTACCGACTCAAGGTAACGATTAATGAAATATTCACCGGCTTTGTAACTGGAACGTACCAGGGGTCCTGAGGCCACTAGTTTGAAGCCAAGATTATAGCCGACTGCCTCAAGTTCTTCAAACTCAGAGGGGTGGGCAAAGCGTTCTACGGGGTGATGATTGGGACTGGGTTGCAGGTATTGGCCCAGGGTGAGAAAGTCCACATTCATGGCCCTTAGATCATCCATGGCCGATTTGATCTCATCCAGGGACTCTCCAAGTCCAAGCATCAATGACGACTTGGTGTGAATCGTTGGGTTGATTTCCTTAACCCTTTTTAGTTGTAAGAGAGACGTGGCGTAGGAAGAACGTGGGTCTCGAATCGAGGGCGTTAAACGCTTGACGGTTTCAAGATTATGGGAAATTACCTGGGGTTTGGCTTCGACAACCTTTGCCAGGCTGATTTTCGAACCCGCGAAATCACCCACGAGGGTTTCAACGCGGGTTTTGGGGCAATGTTCTTGCATCTGAAGAATCGTCTGTGCAAAATGCGAGGCACCACCATCTTCGAGGTCATCACGGTCCACAGAGGTAATCACCACATAGGCCAGGGACAGGGGTTTTAGAAGCAAGGCTGTGTTTTTGGGCTCATCGGGGTCCACCCTTCCAGAACCTTTCCCCGTTTTTACATTGCAGAATTTGCAAAAACGCGTACAGGTATCTCCAAGGATTATTAAAGTCAACGTACTTTGGGACCAGCATTCCCCAATATTGGGGCAATGTGCTTCCTGGCAAACCGTATGCAGCCCAAGTTGATCGACACGTTTTTTGAGATCACGATACTGGGGAGAGTCTGGAGGGCGCACTCGAATCCAGGACGGCTTGCGGGTCTGGGGATTCTTGGAAGTCTCGGAAACTGTTGAGGGAGAAGCCATGATCTTCGGCCGGCATACTACTACGCAAACCAAAACAGGGAAACCCCGGAACAAAAAAATAAAATCAAGAATTTGAGTAAGAAGAAGGAACTATAGAACTATAGGAATCATCGGAATGGGGAAAAAAGAAGAGTAAGATGCTGCTGGAATCGTCATTCTATGGCTTGATCTTCCCGCTCTTTTCCTCTTATTCTGTAGTTCTTTAGTTCCTTCTTTCTCTTATCCCATCTCCACCGTATTGATTTCGTAGACTTTCACCGGCTTTGTCTTTCCTTTGACCACGGTTTCCATTAGAAAAGTGTTGTAAAACTTGCGGATGAGTCGGTTGCGGGTGTCCTCGGTAAATAGAATATGAGTTTGTTTGCCTTGCTTAGATAAAGCCTCTACGCGGGCTGCCAGGTTTACGGTATCTCCTAGCACAGTTCTTGATACCTGATTTCTGGCTCCCAGGTTCCCCACGACAGATTCACCCGAATTGATCCCAAATCCAGCGTGAAACTCTGGCATGCCCTCTTCGATCATCTGTTCTCTCAGTCCCACCAATCCCTGTTGCATCTGAATTGCGGATTCCACAGCCGCTTCAGCGTCATTAAAACCCTCTCTTTGCTCGAACACAGCCATGATGCAGTCTCCGATTAGCTTGTCCAGAGATCCGCCGTTTCCTTCGATAATCGGTACAAGGTGATCGAAGTAGTGGTTCAGGGCGCGGATGATATTACTGGGGTCTGCATCTTCGCAAATACTGGTAAAAGAGCGGATATCCGAGAACAAAACTGTCACCATTTTCTTCTCGCCGCTATAGTTCAGCTCCTTTTCACCGTCAGAGATAGCGCGGACTTCCTTCAGGGCCATAGGGGTTAGAAATTTCCCCATGGTTTCTTTTTGTCTCAAACCCGCGACCATTTCATTGAAAGAATCTGAGAGAACCTCTAGCTCGTCTCCGCTTTTGATATCTAAAAAAGCCTTGAGATCCCCGTCTCGCACCTTATGAATGAACTCAATAACGACTTCAAACGGTACTCGAATCATTAACTCTATTTTGCTTTTGATGATGCGCTTGATCAAAAGAAAGAGAGCGATAAATAAAAAGACCAGAAACACGCCTCGTAAGGAATGAAAGGTAATCAGAGAACGATTGTTTTCTTCAAACTCCGTTAAGACAGTCTCAACAGATTGGTCTACTTCCAAAACAGCAAAGAGTTCTGAACCGGGTTCTTTAATAGGAGCAAATGCTGACATCCAGCGCTTTCCCTCCCTGGAGCGGCTCTTATAAACTCCGGTTACAGAGCTTTTCCCTGAGATGAAGGTGGAACGCATGAGTTTTGGAAAGACATATTCGTCACCGATAAAGTTTTTCTCGCCGGTCATGACAACGAAGCGAGCTTTTGGGCTATCTTTTTCTTCCAGTCTAAGGGTATAGATTTCTTCTTCTATGGCGTTATTCTTTTGGACATTACGTAACAGAGTCTGAATCTCTTGGAATTCACTTAGCTCTGAATCGAGTTTTCCAAAAATCTCGCTATGTTTTTCGCCCTGGATTTGAAGCGCGGCTGTAACCGCTACAGCGCGCAGTTCATTTCCAACACCTTCTTGGATTTTTCGCATTCCAAGGGCCCGGCTTTTGAAGAAGAGATAGGTTTCGAGGGGGGCAAAAACCAGCAAGCTGAGAACCATGAGCCCAAACATGGGTCCGAGAATACTGGAGTTCAAACGGCGGGCAATACTGGTTTGACGAATGCCCCGAAGTGCAATATTATTCAAAATTTATAGCCGACACCAAAATTATAAGATACATCACTGGCATCGGTGTTGCGGCCGTCAAATTTATGGGAAACCAGGACATTCCAGTCCCAGTCGGGGTTGATCTGTCGCGCGAATCCAAGCCCCCCTATGAGTTGGGACTCGTCCTTTTCATGAAAATTCCAAAACCTCCAGCCAGAACCGGCATCCAAAAGGTTTACCGAACCAAAGGCTTCGTCATAAAGGACTACCAGTCGAAGCGAATCACGAAAATTCAGACGATGACCCAGTTCTAAATTGAGCTGAGCTGAGTTAGGCGGACTGTTTTGTCGCTTTATATAGCGCGCCGAAAACGCGATAGTATCATTTACATTGCAGATTTTTCCCCAATACCAGGCCAGATGTACTTCGGTTTCACCATAACCCGGAGCGGTTACGAAATTGGCCACATAGTCATCTGCACTTAATACCCCTAACTCCCAGGCCGCTGAGATGGCACCGGTTCTCACAGTGCGCTTGACTCCAAGATAGCTATCAGAAAAGCCTTGATTCTCTGGAGCCGCAAGAGGTGGAAATGCCCCGATATTTGAATATCGTGTGGAAAAAACCAGGGTGTCACGTGCGTTGATTCCATGCAGATAGTAAAGGGTCATGGACTCATTGGTAACGGCGTTTTGATCAAACATGAGTTGTTGATCATTTTGGTAGATGCGGTTGTAGTCGGCCACGGCATAAACCAGAGTCAGGTGGCGGTTGTCTTCACCCATAGGCCAGGGGTTAGTAAAACCTTGGCTATAGATCGCCAGAAAAAGGACCGAGACCAAGATTGTTTTTAGGTTTGGGGCCATAGGCTTAGTTAAGATAGCGGGTCAGGCGGTATTTTGAAGCTAGAAAGGCTCGAAATTGCAGAAATTCAGGGCTGGTTTGACTATGCTTTCCACTTAGATCCATGCGCTTTGAGTCTGTAAAACATCGATTGAGCTGAGGTAAAAGACGATTGATAACGCGTGCCAGATTTCTTCGACGAAAGGGGCGCTCACCTGATTTTGAATGACAATCAGCGCAGGATTTTCCATTGGGCCCTACTCGGGTAAAGAGTTCACCACCCTTTTCAATCTGGCTAGATTCCACAGTCACTGTGCTCACGGGCGGGGGAGGATAGATAAAGGTGCCCGAGCCAAATCCCAATGAGCAAAGGAGAAAAAATAAGACGCCCCGCATGGTTCCTGAATATAGTGGGTTTGGCAAAGAACCTCAAGTCTATTGACCTTCAAAAATTACCGACAAAATATAATGAAAACATCTATACTTTGTCGTTACTCTCTTGTCTCTGGCCGATAGGAGAGGGGAAACATGCGAAAACACCTTCTAACCTTGAGCTTTATTTGGATTATTTCTTTTCCTGGTTTTTCAAATTTTGCCGGGGATGAACTCTTGGGGCTATATAAGATACCGGTTCCCATGACCTTTGGGCTCTTGTTTGACCTGCATTTGAAGATTTTTTCTCTCAAATACACGGATGCTTTACATGAGACACGTATGTATATTGGGAAAAGCGGAGGAGTTCAGCTTCATATACGCTTTCAGCGTGACCATCTCCCCCTAAAAAAGGGGTCAGCCGAGCAATTTATTGAGGATAAAGCCCTCAAAATCAAACGCGAAGCCGATCTTCTGGTGCAGGGATTATGGAATCTCTTTCCAAAGGATATTCCCGAGACCGCTTTTGCGGACCAGATGGACATCGTACACAGCTTTGTTTTTCTCAATGGAGTGCGTATTGGCTTTGCCGACGGAGACACTTTTTACTGGAAGAAAAAGCAGATTCCAGAGCGTGTGATGACGAATAAGTGGTGATTTTAAGAGAAGAGGGCACTATCGGAACTATAGAACTAGAGGAATCATCGGAATGCCAGAGGCTAAGAGGAAACTGTTTCTATTGCTCCCATTGATTCTTCTTAAGAATAATTGTCATCCTACGGCTTGACCGGGGGATCCATCCTCGACTTTTCTTCCTCTTCACATTCCTTTAGTTCTCTAGTTCCTTCTCCCCCCTAATCCTTTCGGAATTCAAAGGCCTTCAAAATCTTGTTCCAGGGCTTCTTTGATTGTCCATTCTTCGTTGTCTATTTTATTTAGAAGAACTTTTTGGCGCGCGTAGTCTTTGTTAGTGAGTCCGGCGCGGCTTTGCAAAAGCCGCCAGGCCTTGCGTCGCTCAATGCAAAAAATCACCATCTGCCGTGATAGGCGGTGATAGACGGGTGAGCCATCCTCAGCATACTCTGTGGCCACGACGCCGTCCTTGGGGATATAGGCTCGGTGGTTAGGATTCAGGTGACGACGATTGACCACATCATCCATGGTGACCAGCTTCAGTTGATCGTCGAGGGCCATAAGCCCCTCAGTTTGATCTGCCTTGATCTTTTTGTGGTGAAAGCGAAATCTGGCCTCGGTAAAGGTCCAGTGAGCTACCGTGTAATGATACTTCTCTTTTTTGGTGGGAATTGATTTGAGATACCAGTCTCGTTCCAGTGAAGGATTTCCTTTAAGACTCAGGCTCTCGCTATAGCTTTCTCCGAGCTGAGGGTTAAAGACAAACTCTGGGACCCCACGCGAATCCCTGGATAGACGAGCTTGATTCTGCGAGGCGTAGTCAGCGACCCCGTGCTCCGGCTGACAACTTGTGAATGATTGGATGAAGGCCGTGCCTCGATAAGTTAGGCTGTCTAGGATGTTTTTGTAGAGATTTGCCGCGTTTGCAATGGAAACCTGGGACACGAGTGGTGAACCGTGACCGCCTAGAAAGCATTCGGCAACTGATTTCATCTCAGTGAGTTTTCCCTCGGAGGCTCTACCTGCCTGATTCATGTCAAATCCCCCTGTCATGGGAGATGAATCGGAGTTCTGGCCCCCCGTATTGGAGTAAACCTGGGTATCGAGCATCAGCATTTTCACATTGGGTCGGTTTTGTAAAACGGCCTTGGAAACATTTTGAAACCCGATATCTCCCATGCCGCCATCACCACCTATGACCCAGACTTTGGGCATTTCGGCGATTTCATCATCAGTCATGGCGGAGTCTGAAAAATGTGTGAGGTCGAAATAGTCCTGTTCGCAAAATTCTTTTCCGCCACCTGTCAGGATTTGATCTGCCAGCCGTTCAGGAATAATGGAGCGACTGCCGTGAATCTTGATAAAGGATTCCCCAATCAGCCATCCGATAGTGGCCCCATCCTGGAATAGGGAATTCATCCAGGGGTAGGGATGCGGGTTATTGGGGGGAGTGGACCCAAAAACAGTGTTACAGCCTGTATGAGCGGTCATAGCCATTACGGACATCCCGTTAGGAAGGGCGCCTTCAAGGGTGCGCAGGTCGCGGTGGTTGTAAGCGTCCTGCTCCATTATCGCTACGAGGGTTTCGATCAACTCAGCGTCTCCGCCTTTGAATTCACTGTCAATTCTATTTTGGGTATCCTGGTCGTCAGTTCCCCCAAGCCCAAGAATAGTGTGCTGAATTGTGCGGGCTAATAGCGCGTAAGATTCGGGAGACTGAGCTTTTAAACTTCCCAAAGCCTTCGCTCCCATTTCTCTAAGCTGACTGACCTTGGTTCGCAAGCGGTCAGCCTTGGCGTGAAAGATGGGGCGCATATAGGTTTCGGTAATGGTGGTTACTGCCCGCAAAACCGATTTCTCGCCACAACCGGCGCAGGCACCGTCACCTGAGACAAGGGCCGTATACTTCGAGTGCATCATGAGATGGTTTCTAAGAGTTGCCGCCCGTGATTCGGCCGGGTTCATAGCATCGAATTTGCCCATGTATTTTTGACTGGTGTCTGGCAAATAGTCCAAGAATTTATGCGTTGATAAATGATGGGCATGGACATCTTCGGTTTCGTCTACCATTTTGAGAGCCATATGATCACCGCAGGCTTCCACACAGGCAGCACAGCCCTTACAAAGGTCATTGACGAAGATTGAGAACAGCCCGCCTGAACCTGGATTTTTCTTTTCAGG
>CAZRLV010000041.1:0-15866 GCA_964600955.1 uncultured bacterium | reverse complement strand
AATAGTCGCCATCTTCTGCTTCCACCTCCCCGCTCTTTTCTTATTCTATAGTTCTGTAGTTCCGATAGTTCTATAGTTCTCTATTTTCGTCATTCTCCGGCTTGACCGGGGGATCCATCTTTTCTTCACCTTAAAGCATTAGTCTAGCCTTCGCGCTCTACAGTGGGTTGATGCTAGGAAAATCGGGGGTGCTTGAAGTGTCCTGCTTAATACAAAGCAAAAGACCGAGGGACAGGGCTCTCCTGGGGTGGTCTGTGCCGGACCACCCGTGGTGAAACAGGGCAAAGCGGTGGCGGTGTACGGAAAGGATTAGAAGGAACCCTATCCCCGCGGTCTTGAATGGATTTCGGCTTGAAACGCCCCCTTTGGGTTTGTCCAACGAACTCCCTTCCTCGTTACTATCGTCATCCGAACCTGACGACTTTAGCCCAAATGAGGCTTTTCTCAAAAAAACTTCTGACAATTTGAATTAAAAGCCTAAATTTTTCGTCGTCCTTGGTCGAGATTTTTATTCTTTCAAAAGAATAGTTCTGAAAGACTTGTTTTCTTAAAGAGTTTGATGTATTAAAATGAGTTCTAAATCGAAAAGTGAAGCTTATAACTAACAATAAGGCAAACAGCCTGTATTTAAACTAACAACTTTGGAGGTTCTTCAAATGAAGAAATTTTTTGGTACGCTCGCCGTTAGTGCGGCATTAATCGGAAGCGCTCACGCCAATCCTTTTACCGATGTTCCCAGTGGTCACTGGGCCTATAACGCCATCAATCATGTGGTTCAGTCGGGAATTATGAAAGGTTATCGCGGGGGCATGTTTAAAGGAAAAGAAACTGTAACTCGCTACGAGATGGCTATCATCATCTCAAGGCTCGTTAAAAAAGCCCATGACGGACACGGTGGTGCAGGTACCGCTGTTTCTTCAGACGTTCGTCGCACCATGGACCGACTCGGCGAAGAGTTCATGGACGAGTTGGATCTCATCGGCGCTCGACTCAC
The DNA here is from genome assembly GCA_964600955.1 of uncultured bacterium. Lineage (GTDB taxonomy): Bacteria > Muiribacteriota > UBA6191 > UBA6191 > UBA6191 > CAZRLV01. Next base: position 14,872 of record CAZRLV010000041.1, on the reverse strand, counting down.
CGCTCTGGAAAACGCTTTCCACGAGCACGTAGTTGACGGCGGAGACACCGGCGGAAACGGCGTTAACATCAGTGGAGACATACGTTTCAGAACTGAGTTTTGGGATAACGACGTGGCTCCAGGTGGAACAGTTTCCACCTCGGACAATATGACCTTGCATCGTACTCGACTCAACCTGGATAAGTCCGTTGGTGATGCTGATGTACACGTTCAGCTTCAGCACAGCGGTATGTTTGGAAACGGCTTTAGCGGAAACTTGGCTGATGGCGGCATGAGCATCCATGAGGTTTATACCACCATTCACTATGGTGACGAGGGCAATACCCGAGATCTGCAAATTGGTCGTTTCGGAATGGCTTACGGGGATGAAACTCTGATCGGTACTGTTGGCTGGTCCAATGTAGGCCGAACCTTTGACGGTATCCGTTACACCGCTAAAGAGCAGGGCGATAATTTCAGTTATGATGCTTTTTTCACAAACCTACGTGATTCTGCCAATGCTGCCGCTGGAAGCGATGACAACTTCATGGGCTTCAACCTGAGTTGGGATGAAGTTCTCGAAGGTTCAGCCAATGTTTTCTGGTATAGTCGTCATGCTGCAGTTGCAGGTGTGTCTGATGATAGTTTGAGTACGGTTGGTTTCAACTGGAGCCGCAGTGATGATGACTGGAACTATTATATCCAGTACGCCCAGCAAAGTGGAGATGACTCTGTTGCAGCGGGTGTTACAGGAGTAGAGTATGATGGTAGCATGATGCGTCTGACTGCCTCCTACGACTATGACGAGGACAAGACTGTATCTGTGGACTACCAGAGCTATTCTGGAGACGATGCAGGTACAGATAACAGTGGTTGGCAAGTTCTTTACCCAACCGGTCACGCTATTCAAGGTTTTGCCGATGTTATTGCCCACACGAATATCGATGATCTTTCTTTGAATTTCAAGTATGACTATAGCGATACCAGTGCCTGGGGCCTTGCGTATCATATGTTCACAGCTAATGAAGTTGCTGCTAACACAGATGACGATATGGGTTCTGAGATTGATTTGACTTACTCCTACAAGTACAGCGATGACGTGAACTTCAAGTTCGGTTATGCCGCTTTCTCTGAAGGTGGAAGTCAGGATGTTATTAGTGCTACTAACCAAGGGATTTCCCCAAGGGATACTACCTTCGGTTGGATCACAACCAACGTCAAGTTCTAAGTTAGTCACCTAGCTTTGAATTGAAAAAAGAGCCCCCCGGGTTTCCGGGGGGTTTTTTTATTTCCAAAAACCGTATATGAATAAGAAGGGCAGAGCCCCAAAACATCGTCATGCTGAACTCGATTCAGTATCCATCTTCTTTTTCATAACAAGGCCACGTGGTTTAACCCCTGGATCCTGAATCAAGTTCAGGATGACGAAAAGCAAGAATCAGAGGAATTCGACGAATGAAGATGAAGATGGATTGCGGATCGGGGTCTATAATGACGAAAAACAGGGGTTGATCTGCGGGTGGCGCCGGTCATGGGGCCCCCGAGGGATTCTGCGCGACGTAGGGTTGCTGCGCCTTGCTAAGACTTGAACATTGCAAAAGTACATCGCTTGGAAAACCACCGATGTTTGGCCCGCAGCGCGCAGAAGGACACGGGGTGATGTCCGGGGTCAGGACCCGCTGCAATGCACTTGATCAATGAACCGCATTTCCTTAAAGAAAGGCTGTAAGGCTTTGAAACACAAGAAGTCAAACGTTGCCTCTTCTCTTACCTTAAAGCCTGTAGCCTAACCCCCTTAAAGCCTTCTTCCCAGACCTTTTGAATGGATCCCCCGGTCAAGCTGAGGATGACGGATTTTGATTACCTATTCCGATGATTCCGATAGTTCTATAGTTCCGTTAGTTCCTTCCTCCTTCTTCTCCTACATGGCCTTGTTTCATAGGCTTGACTCATTATGCAATAGACTGCATAATAGATGTAGTGAGTTGGGAAGTTTTATTACATCCAGAGTTTTTACCGGAGTTTGAAGGTTTACCAGAAGGGGTTCAGGAAGAAATTGCGGCACTGACTCATCTTCTGAAACGATTTGGGCCTGAGCTTTCAAGACCACATGTTGATACTCTGAAGGGATCTAGGTTTTCTAACATGAAGGAGCTACGCTTCAGGCAGGATGGAGTTTGGCGCATAGCCTTCGCTTTTGATGTTGAACGTAAGGCTATCTTGCTTGTGGGTGGCGATAAGGGCAAATCAAAAAGTCAGCGGTTTTATAAAAACCTGATTCAACTTGCGGATCGTCGCTTTCAAAGTCATTTGGACATACTGGGGGAAGGATGAAATCAATGGATGAGGTCGTAGCTTCTTGGCCTGTAGAGCGACGGGAAAGGGTCAAAAAACGTTCCACTGAACTGATAGCGAAGGTAAATGCTTTAAACGAACTGCGTGAATCCCAAAAAATTACCCAGCAAAAAATGGCGCAATTACTCAATATTGACCAGAGCGGGGTCTCACGGCTTGAAAATCGAAAAGACTTTAAACTTTCTACGTTGCGCCACTACATAGAGGCACTAGGGGGAGAGGTTAAGGTCACCATCAAGTTTCCCGACCTGCCAGAGATTGAACTCACCAATCTTCCAGAGGGCTCTATTTAAAGGGGGGCAGGATCCGCAACCACCACGCCCGTCTTTCTTACCTTAAAGTCTAACCTCCCTCAGCCTCACAGCCTTTCTTCCTGCCTGAACGGCCATCCGTGGCTAAACTCCTGGATCCTGAATCAAGTTCAGGATGACGAGCGGTGGCCTTTCTCCATTCCACTATTTCCATTGCTCCCATTGATTCTATTGTTTCCTCTTCTCTTCTCTCCTCTTTTCCCCATTCCGGTGATTCTTTAGTTCCGATAGTTCTCTAGTTCCTTCTCCCTCAACCCCTTCTCTTCCAGTTTTTTGCAACATTTTTTGCTTTTTCTCGTAGACCAAACAGAGGTACCCCTATGTTTAAAATGATGTTTTGCTTGTCTTCCCTACTCTTTTTAACTCCCGGTCTTTTCTCTGCTGATTTGCTTTTGCGCATTCCTAATTCAGCCTTGAATCGGCAGATGATTGAGAGGCTGGATTTGGATATGGGTTGTAAGGGGGTTTCACCCGATTATTTGGAGCTGATTGTGGATGATCGGGCGCGGCGGGTTTTCAAAAAGCATGGACGTTTTAAGAAATCCCTATTTTCTCAGGGGCAGGTAGTTGATGCCGATCTTGAGGCTCAGTATCGCCCGTTTTGGGGAAACAAAGACCTTGGGATCTATCATACCTTCAAGGAGATGGAGACCGAGTTGAAAAAGGCCGCTGAGGACTACCCCGCTTTGGCGCGTTTGTTTACGGCTGGCACTACCTTTGAGGGTCGACCTATTTATGCTCTTGAACTGGGGCATTCAGCATCCAAGGCCCAAAAAAAGGCGTTTTTGGTGATGGGAACTCACCACGCCCGTGAGTGGATCAGCACAGAAGTGCCTTTGGCTTCCATTCAGGATCTTCTCTCCAATTATGCTACCGATCTTGAAGCCCGCAAAATTCTCGACACCTCCACCCTGGTTTATGTCCCCATGCTCAATGTGGACGGAGGCATTTATTCACGCACGAAAAAAAAGCTCTGGCGTAAAAATCGCCGAGTGAACGAAACCAGCGGAACCGGGGTCGATAATAACCGCAATTACGATTACAAATGGGGTGTGAGCGGGTCTTCCTCTTATGGAGATAGTAATGTCTATCACGGAACTGAGGCCATGTCCGAGATTGAAAACCAAACCGTAAAAAATCTCCAGGAAACCTATGGTTTTACAGGCAGCATCTCCTTTCATTCCTATTCGGAGCTGGTACTCTGGCCCTTTGGGTACACCTCCTATGTTAAGGCCAAGGACCACGAAGATTTGAAGCGCATTGGTGCGGGTATGGGTGAGATAATGGACTATGAACCCATGCAGTCGGCTCTACTTTACCCGGCGGCCGGGGATTCAGATGATTATCTCTATGCTCGCTACGGGGTCGCGGCTTATACCATTGAATTAGGTCGGCGCTTCGTACCTAGAAAAAGCCGTGTCAAGGATATCAATGCCAAGGGCGCTAAAGCCCTGCGCTATTTCTTTCTAAATGCCAGAGATCCTTTTCCAGGACAAAGCCAGGACCCGGTTTACCGGGCAGCTGCCAATCTTGAGTCCCTGGTTGGGGGATTAAGTGATGGACTGAAGTCTCCAACTGAACAGGGAGCCCTACACGCTCTCTTGCATTTCTCAGATGGAGAAATCGATCAGGCCATGGATCGCTTGGATATGAAGGCTCCTACACGGCTGCGACTGCTAAGAGAGTTGAGACGCGCCCGTGTCTTTGGTAGTTTGTATCGGTGAACTCCGATCTTTTGCTCAAGTCCTTCAATGAGTATCATTTTATTCCGTCTAAGAAAAAATCGCCCCTGCTCCTAGTCTGTATGCATGGGCAGGGGGCCAGTCTGCTTCAACTAAGATCCTTACGCTCGAGATTTCGTTTAGATCAGTGGAATTACCTGTTTTTGAATGCCCCGGATAGTATTGAAAGTGAGTCCCATTTTGGCGGCTTTAGCTGGTATCGTCGCCCCCCCTTTCATTGGCCGGGAATTACCCGCAGCCTCGGACTTTTGCGTGATCTTGTGCAAGAGTTGCTTGAGGCCGGATTCTCAATAGACAAAACCGTTTTACTAGGTTTTTCCCAAGGAGCCGCCCTGGGGCTGGAGATGATTCTCTCCACATCAGAACCCTTCCTGGGCCTGGTGGCATTAAGCGGCTGGATTCACGACCCAGACACCCTTCAGACACGGGCCCACCAGAAAGAAATCAAGGTCCCGGTACTGATGACCCACGGCCCAAAAGATGATGTGCTTCCCCTAAAAGAAGTCCAAAAAAGGCTACCCAACCTTCAGCCCTTTTTACCCAATCTGGAATTTAAAATCTTCGATAAAACCCATGAGATTATCAAAGAAGAGCACAAGGAAATTAGAAATTGGCTAAAAAAAAGAGAAGTCGAGGCCCTTGGTTCCACACAGGACAGGTTCAAAGCCGCAGCATTGGGAATCTAAGGGAAAGGAAAAAACGGAACTAGAGAACTATCGGAATTAAAGGAATGTGAAGAGAAGAGTCGAAGATGGATCCTAAGTTAAGCCGTAGGATAACAAAAGCCAGGAATCAGATTTTTACCACCATTTGAATGGTTCCCCTGTCAAGCCGCAATGGCGTTTAGTTAAGCCGTCAAAGTGTATGAATGCCCCAAAACATCGTCATGCTGAACTCGTTTCAGCATCCATCTTCTCTTTCATAACACCTCCACGTGGCATAACTCCTGGATCCTGAATCAAGTTCAGGATGACGCGGTGAGGTTTTCCATCCCCGTGAAACAGCCATTGATTCAGGGCTTCTCATAACCAGATCACTAACTTAATGACATCGGAACTTGATACAGGATTCATCTTCTCTTCACCTACAGCCTAATCCCCCTCAGCCTTACCATCTTTCTTTAAAGATAAAGCCAGACTTTTTTATTGTGGGGTTGGAAGAACCCGGATTAGTCTTCCCTGGAAATACGAACGTTGTGTAGAGGTGTTAATACTGGAAGCACCCCCTGAATCCTGAAAAACCTGCACGTCAATTGTGTCACTTGCTTCTAAAAGTAGTGTCCTGGTTAATGCCGTGTGATGCGCTGTGGCTCCACTTGATACCTCTCTTTTGACTGAGACGGTCGTAGAACCATTTTTTCTTAACTTTATTCTGTACTGTTTTTGATCGACTACAGTTAGCCAAGCCACTTGCACTGTAAAATCATAGAGGCCTCTTAAAGGCGCAGTGAATACCCCGCTGGACAAATTGGTTCCATAATCATATTCTTCGCTTCCCCATGTCAGAGCTATATCTGAGCCACTGGAAATAGTTGGGGAGGTGGAAAGATAAGTCGAGAAAGCCACCAGGCCCCCCCCTAAGGTAGTGTCATCTAAAAACTGAACATCTACCACCTTAGCGGTGCCACTCACCTCAAGGGTGGCACCTGGAGAGGTTGTCCCAATTCCCACTTTTCCATCGGTTTTTATAGTCAGGTAGTCAGACTCGGAAGCATTCACTGATTTTGATATCTTGAAGTCATGGTCGGACCCACTTTTCTGGCCAAAGACCCACTCGGCGGTAGTGCCTCCGTTATAGAGATGAAAGCGGGCCTCGCCGGTGTAGTCCACGGATATTTGCGGCCCCCAAACCTTGAGTCCTGGAATTGTGGTAGCCGTACCCACGGCGAGACTGCCGGATGAATGCAGACGCATCACCTCTTTGCCACCAGAAACCCACTGGTAAATATCAAAATTTCGCTCATAGCTGAGGTAGTCATTTGGGTCAAAAGCAATGAGAGGGGAACTGGCGGCGGTTAAATCCACGTGAAAAGATGTGTCGCCGATACTGACTCTGGAAGCAACAGGTTTGACTCCGGTAAATCCGACATTGAGTCCACTTGAAACAACGGCGTCACCTTCTACCTGAAGCTCTGAAGCCGGAGTAGTGGTTCCGATCCCAAAACGGCTGACCATGAAGACAGCCGCATTGGTAAGCCCGGAGGTCACGGTGGCTGAAGTGCCGATTCCGCCTCCGTTAAACCCAAAAACTGAACTTCCCTGAATATTCATATCATTGCCACCGGGAATCGCTGAGTACTGACCCCAGGCATTGTTTTGCCAGCCACCTGCCACGGCTGAAAAGGACCCGCCTGCAGTGTTCGTGTGCCCACCACCGACAAAAGAATGCTCACCGGGAGCCGTATTGGACTCCCCTCCGGCGACACTAGCCCAACCGCCGGATGCTCCGTTATTGTCTCCACCTCCAATGAATGTGCTTGTCGTTGTGGCCTGATTATTCATCCCAGCCCCAACAAAAGCACCAGTGGCTGAAGCACTGTTTCCTGTGCCAGCTCCAATGAAAGCATCTTGCCCCAAAGCTGTTGAATCATCAGCAGGACCACCACTGAAACCATCTTCCTTCCAGATTTCAACACGAGTGAAAATTTCCTCCCCCTGGCCGCTGGAGACTCCAAACCCATTAGTTGTTTGTGCTGTCTCAGTCCAATGCTGGATCTCAAATGTTTCAGAGGTTACCAGACTTAACTGCGCTAAAAGAAAAGACCTGGACTGAATCAGATCAGAACCACTGGCATAAGAGGCTGTTCCTGTGGCAATCCCTTGCTGGGTATCAGAATCTACCAAACGAATCAGGTGTCTAGCAACTTTATATGCGGGCGCATCTACCCTTAAATAATAGCTACCAGCCTGCAAAGTGAAACGATTACCAGAAAGTTGCACGAGGTTACCGTCATCTTTAACAATGGTTTGTAAGTCCCGGGTCGTCCATGCAGTAGAGGGGGCAGAGCCGCCATTTGTTCCTGAGGGTTTGACATCGGCCAGATACATATAATTATCTAATGCTTCTACCTCATGAGCTGTACTAGACGAACCAGACATGAGACTGACCCAGTATCCTGCGTTCTTCACCTCCAGATCATCACCAGTCCAGCGAATGGTTCCATCAAGACCTGACGTATCTGTATTTGGGTTCATGCGCATACGTCCCTCGAGAACAAGTCGCTCTTCAGGGACGTTGACTCCCAGGCCCAAATTTCCGCCGTTGTAGACTATATGGGTTGAGTTGTCTGTAAACGGTGAACTTCCTCCTACAACAGGTGAACCGTTGACGAAACATTGACCCGAGATATTAACATCACCCACTATATCTACCGTGGTAACGGGGTCTGTGGTGCCTACGCCCAATCGACTTACCATAAAGATGGCGGCTCCGGCCAGGCCTGCCGTTACCGTCTGTGAGGTGCCTGTTCCGTTGAAAGCAAAAGCGTCTCCGGCATTGAGAGTCATAAGGCTACCACCGGGAACTACAGAGTTGTTTCCTCCCACGACATTGCCATCCCCTCCCCCAACGGTTGAGAAGATTCCCGAAGCAATATTGTTCTGCCCGCCACTAATCGTAGAGAAATTGTTGGTCGCGCTGTTTTGAAAACCACCACCCACCGTCGCGTATTGTCTGTTTTGCCCATTTTCACCGGTCTGACTGAAATCACCCAGATTTGTATGCCCGTAAGATTGATTTCCATACAGAGTGCTGGTCAGTCGACGAATATGGCCATAAAACCCAAGATCGCCACCGGCGGAAATTACAAAATTATCAATTGGATTACGAATGGCAAATTTTGTAACTTCTCCAGACTCACTGGTGGAGTGCTCAATAATAATTGCCTGGCCCCCATCGGCGGTCAGGGTTACGGTTTGGGTCGTAGAGATTGGAAACTGTGAGTTAAACACTCCCGAAAGCTGGCTTCCATCCCCAATAAATTTTGGCGCATGCACATCACTCGACCAAACCATCCCCAATTCATTGACCCGAAATACATCGGCGCCCAAATCATCACGAATGGCTATCTTGGTGGTGTCTGTGGCTTCGGGGGAGGAATGCTCTAGCACGATGGCTTGACCACCATCCGCTGTCATGGTGATGCTATATGAAGTGGCGATGGGGTTCAGTTGGGTAAAGACTCCTCCTAGATTACTTCCGTCTCCGAAATACTGCCCTGCGTTAATCTGGTTGGCCTTGAGATCCCCCATCTCGTTTATGCGAAATACATCCGCTCCCAAATCATCGCGGATCGCCACTTTTGTGGTGTCGGTGGCCTCAGGTGAAGAATGATGAATAATGATGGCCTTACCCCCATCGGCGGTGATGGTGATACTCTGGTCGGTGGATAGCGGCATACCGTCTTTTAAGACTCCGGAAAGGCCTGATCCATCTCCTGAAAAAGACGTAGCCTGAACATGAGTTGCGCTGAGAATTCCTCCACTTAAAGTGGCAATGCCATCACTCAGAGTCGTGGCTGAAATAAGATCAGCGCTAATAGGGTCACCCGGATGCATTACGTTGGTAAGGCTTGTACCATCGCCACTAAAATGCGAAGCCACAACGACACCTGACACTTCCAGAGCCTGGGCTGGAGAGGGAACACCAATCCCAACTCCAACGGAGGAGACAAACATAGATTCAACTCCATCCACCTGAACATAAATATGAGAAGGAGTACCAGGTGTGGTGGTATCAACGTCAATGAAGGTTGTGTCTAAACCAAGGGTGCTTGGCATAGGAACGTCCGGAAAATGTAAATTAGTGAGACCAGAACCGTCTCCCACAAAAGCAGATGCGGTAACTGTGCCACTGGCAGCAACATCTCCCACATTCATAACACCATTATTGGAAATTTGATCGGTGTTAATCGTGGCTCCTGGCAGAAGTATACCCGTCAGACCCGTACCATCCCCTACAAAGGCGGATGCAGTAACGGTACCACTGGCAGCAACATCTCCCACATTTAAAACACCATTATTGGAAATTTGATTGGTATCAATCGTGTCACCTGGATGCAGGACATTTGTGAGATTTGTGCCGTCCCCACTAAATCGTGAAGCCATTACTACACCTGACACCTCTAGTGCATGACGGGGAAAAGCAACCCCTATTCCTACCCCAACCGAAGAAACAAACATGGATTCCTGACCATCGACACGGACATGAATATGCGGAGGTGTTTCTACGGTAGTGGTGTCAATTTCAATGGAAGTGGTGTCTGAGCCGAGGGTGCTTGGTGGAGGGAAGTCTGGAATAGAAAGATTTGTCAGGTCTGAACCATCTCCTGCAAAAGCAGTGGCTTTTACTATTCCGTCTACATGAAGCCTGGATTGTGGGGTCGTAGTACCCACACCTACATCACCGGATTTCGTAATGGTTAGCCTCTCCAAACCATCGGTACCCATGTGAATTATGTCTTCATCTGGATTATCCTCAATCTGGATGCCCGTATCACTATCAGCATCCCGGATATAAGAAAAACCATTAAGCCCCGTCAGCATAGAACCATCTCCAACGAATTTCGCTGCTGCTACGGTTCCAGCTACATGGAGTTTTGCACGGGGTGTGGTGGTACCAATTCCAAAACGGCTTACCATGAAGATAGCTGCGTTGGTTACGCCGCTGGTCACCGTTACGGACTGTCCTGAACCGTTAAAAGCAAAGGTGTTTGTGGCTGCAACCATCGTACTTGAGCCAAGGACTATTTTTTTCGCCCAAACCTCTCCGGCTGTCAAAAGGTCCACACCGGCTGAACTAATATGTGCGTCCCCCATTTCTATTAGACCGTTTTTATTCTTTAATTCGGCAATATTCAGCGTTTGACCGTGAAACTCACCCGCAATCAAAAGGTCCACATTGGCTGAACGAATATGGGTGTCCTCTATCTCTACAAATCCACCTGAGTTGTTTATTTTCCCAACTCCCAACTCTTTCGCCCGAATTGTTTCGCCATGTAAAGATGCTACGGTCAGTTGCACACTACCTGTTTGGGACACAATACCTGCCTTGGACAAGATTGCTGTTTCTACTTCTTCGAGGGTCGAACCTGACAACCGCTTGGCGTCCTTTGCATGAATTGCAAAAGGTAAGGTCAGGAATTTTCTGCGTGGGGAGAGAATTTGTCCCTGGACTTCTAGCTCTAAATAGGAAAATCTGACCAGGTCAGGGAGAGCCGGGCCTATGAGAAGCTGAAAAAAACCACCTTCAACGACTACGGCAGGGTAAACCTGAACATATTCCGCCGCACCTCCAAGTTCATCCTCAAATAAAGCTGCGGTCATACTCAGGGTCACGGATCCAGAAACGGATAACCCCGAACTATTGGTGAGTTTTCCGCTAAAAGTGAAGCTTTCCAGTGGTTCTGATGCAAAAGCTCCAGAAATAAGCAGACAGGAAACTACAACGGACCAAATAGAATTGAATCGAATCATTTTCACTCCCGGCTAATGAAAGATCTGCAATCTTTTATCAAAAAACGACCGACTTTAGCTCAGACAATTGCGACTCCCATTCGCGCGGCGGCTAATCTTAGGTCTGAATCGTCATCGGCTTCAGACTCTGGCGAAGCTGCGATCATTGCCTCTGTGACTCCCCTGGAATCAAAGCCAACCAACAGAGGTCGATCAATCGGACGTTCGGACAAGATCATACGCTTTAGGAAATAGGAATCATGACTGGCTTTTGAGACTAAGCCCCAGCCGTTTCTCCCAAGTTGGGCCAGAGCCATCTCTAACCCAGTGCTCTCTTTATGATTATTGGTCAGGCTGAGTGCCAGCCTTAAAGGTGAATCAAAGGGTAAAAAATAGGTCAAAAATAGTCCGCCACGTGAACCCTTTACGAATTTTAGTGCGCAAAACTCCCAACCTGCTTCTTCCATGATTTTCCCCCAAATTTTTTATGTTATCCCTATCAAGAATACTAACACAGGATTAAGAATGAACCAATGGGATAAATCGAGAAGTCGAGGAATTCAAGAACTCATGAATTCAAGAATAAAGAAAAAGACTTGGATGAGAAAACACCACTGCGTCATCCTACGGCTTGACCGGGGGATGACGGCGCTTGGCTGTCCGTGAATGGCGGGAATATGGGGTGAACTTTACTTGCATTTATCCTATCTGTGTATAATTGGGCGCTTGATTAACGGGAGGTAAAAAATGAGTTCGAAAAACTTGGCTATTTTGGGAGTGGGAAATATTGGCAGGGCTATTGCACTGGGGTTGAAGGCTTCAGGTAAGTTTCGGCCTGAGAATATTATTCTGACAAGACGTGAACTATCGCATTTGGATGACCTTAAAGAGCAAGGGTTTCAGGTTCAGTCTGATAATTTGGATGCAGTAAGCAGGGCCGATACCATTATTTTGGCTATTCGCCCTTTGCAGTATGCCCGTCTTATGGAAGAGCTCAAACCGGTGGTGGACCCCAGCCGACATCGGCTTTTATCTGTGGTTTCTGGCGTCAGTATCGAAGAAAGCCTGAAACTTCTGGGTCAGAACCTTCCATTTGTACGAGTCATGCCAAATACCGCAATTGCTGTGCGAGAGTCTATGACCTGTCTGGCAGCAAAGTCTGATTCTCGTGAAGCCCTGGAGATGGCCAAGTCTCTATTTGACACTATGGGGCAAACCCAGGTGATCGGTGAGGAAATGTTTACCTCAGCCACCGCACTGTGTGCCTGCGGAGCGGCCTTTTTTCTAAGGTCTATACGGGCGGCCTCCCAGGGGGGAATCGAGATTGGGTTTCATGCGGAAGAGGCCCTGGCTATGGCGGCGCAAACGGCTCGTGGCGCGGCATCTCTATTGGTGGAAACCGCTTCACACCCTGAGGAGGAAATTGATCGAATTACGACTCCCCGTGGCTGTACCATCGCCGGACTGAATCAAATGGAACATGAAGGCTATAGTTCAGCCATGATTAAAGGGATTGTGACTTCAGCCAAAATTGCTGGAAGTTTGTATGAAGAGGGGTAAAGAGGACAAGAGTTTTAACCATGAATAAACACAATAGGCTAAAGAAAAAAGAGAACCAATGGGACTAATGGAACGGGGATCGTGGGGCCATGGACACAGCCAAAGAGGCTGGAAAAAAAAACTGTAAGCCTCTGTCATAATGGGCCTCAGGGGAGGGTTGCTATGAGTGAATCAGCAAAAGACGAGGAATTGCTTAACTCTTACCAGGTAGGAAGTGAGACGGGGATCACTTCGCAAACAGTCCTTAAATACGCCCGCAGATTTGAGTCCTACGTACCTCAAAAACGAGAGGGGCGATCTCTAGTTTTTCCGCTGGATGCTCTTAAGCGCATCCGCTTAATTCGCAAAATGCTTGAATCTGGCAAAACTATGGATGAAGTGGAACTGCGGCTTCAAAAGCGTTTTCCGGATGAGGCCCCCAAGACTCCAAGTGCCGTGAAATCCGAGCCTAAAGCTGGACCCAAAACTGGACCAGCAAAATCCAAAGCGAAGGCTACCACAAATAAGAGCTTACCTCTTTTACAAAGAGTAGCCATTTTAGAGAAGCAGATGAGCCAGATCCAGGAAGTGCAAGAACTCAAGAAAGAGGTTCAACGGCTGAGAAAATTGATTGAGGGATGATTGAATAAGGAATCAGAGGGAGCATAGGAATGGGAAATAAAATTCCGTCATCCTATGGCTTGACCAGGGGATCCATTCAAAACCTAACAACCCTCAGCCCTCACCCTTTAGGCCTTTCTTCAAGGAGCCTTCCTTGATTTCTGGGCTTTCTGTTGCGGTGGTTTGTGGGGGGCGTAGTCGTCGTTTTGGCTCGAATAAAAGTTTGGCTCTTTTTAGAGGCAAACCTTTGGTTGAGCATATTTCTCTAGAGCTGAAACCTCTAACAGACGATTTGTTTCTGGTAACCAAAGAGCATTTAAGACCATCTTTTGATTTTCTTGGGGTACGCATCGTTGTGGAACCACAGGCTGAATTCGCATCCATCCTGGGAATCCGTCAAGCTCTGGAAGCAGCGCACCATGACTGGGTTATGGTGGTCGCTGTTGATATGCCTTGTCTCAGCTCTGAGTTCATCTATGAACTTTGGGATCAGCGCAGTCCTTCCATCCGTGCTATTTTTCCAAAAACAAATCGGATTCAACCCCTTTGCGCCCTCTATCAGAAATCTTTTCTACCTGAGATTCAAAATCGATGCCAAAAACAGCAGTTCAGACTCCAGGAGTTAGCAGACTACAATGATGTTATCTCTTACCCCTGCCCAGCAGAATTTGAGGATTGTCTGCAAAATATCAATCGACCCGAGGACCTGCTAGAGGTTAAGGGGCCTTGAATTCAATGAACACCGCGACAACTCTTGGACGGGGCATGCCTCGCACCCTACGAAAGGGTGGGGGCTGTCAGGATAAGGTTCTGAATCTGACCGTAGAGTTTCTCCACCGCTTCCTGATGTTTTGGACTCTTAATTGAAACTAGATGGCCCAGGTTTTCCATGATCACCTCAAAAGAATCAGCCTCAAAATTTGACTGCAAACCATGACAAAGCACCTCCAAGGCTAGCAGGAGCGTCTCTTCATCGCCTTGCAATCTGGCGATCTTAATAAGGGGACAGGCGAACTCAGGCGCAAGATCAGACCTCCCCAGGTCTGCAAGAAATTTACAAGCCTGTCTTAAAATTAAAGATGTCTTGGGATGTGGAAGATCACCTTTTGAGGCCGCTTCCAGTAAATCGTTTGTAGAACTGACAATCTCATCGGGCAGTTTCATATGGGCTGCCAGGAGAGGCATGTTTGCGACCATTCGGGCGTAGTCTGATGACGAAACAACCCAGGTAACGCCTTCTTCACTATGAAAGAGATTATAGGCGTCTTCAAAGCATTTTGCATCAACCAGGGACTCAAATTCATGCAGTCGAACCCATCCAAGTTGCACAGAATCCGGCTGTCCTTCATCAAGAAGTTCATTTCTTAGTTGCCGGCATAGGATTACAGATTTTTGGAAATCACGAGACCTCTGTGCTTCTAGAACACGATCACGCCTCGATTCAAAAAACTCTTGATTCATATGTTAAGAAAGGCTGTGAGGCTGAGGGGATTAGGCTATAGGTGAAGAGAAGATGGATCCCCCGATCAAGTCGGAGGATGACAGTTCCAGGAATACCTTGCTCTTTTTCTTTCCCCATTCCGATGATTCCTATAGTTCCGATAGTTCTTTTAGTTCCTTCCTCCTCTTCATTTGTTCCGATAGTTCTTCTAGTTCCTTCTCCGCATTTCTTTGACTCCTTGAATTATAATTTCTTTGGTGTAAAATCTTACCATGGTTTCGTCTTGTGTGGATTTTGATAATACTGCTGTGGCATTTCAGGCAAAGTCAGACTCGGGTCTGCGCAAGGCTTATGCCCTTTTTCTACTGCTCAATATAGGGTCGAAAAATCCTATTGGAATCAAGTCTACGCAACTTCCCATAAACTTGGGAC
>CAZRLV010000040.1:7080-15895 GCA_964600955.1 uncultured bacterium | reverse complement strand
CCCCCCTGCATGAAGTCCTGTCCAAAGTTCTCGAAAGGCTTGGGGATCCCCTCGACCTGGCTAACGGGATTCAGGGGAAAATAAGTCTACACCTGAATCGAGCTGATGCTTTTGAGGTCCTTTTTCATCTGGTCGAAGCCCATAAGCTACGTGTCATTGCGGGGGAGAACCGCCCCCTCCTGGCTCCACCTCAGCCTTCCCCTTTTCCCAAATAAGCCTACTTTCCTGAGCAAATTGAAACTCTGGAACACGACTGGATGAAAAACCGGAATCATAGTAGTTTTGCTCCTCGCTTCGCGGACGCAACCATCCTAATGAATGAATTGAGCTCTTAGGGGAGTTGGCCTTCAATTTAAGAATAATAGGACCCGCCTTCTCAAAAGCCCCCAAACGATCCTTGGTAATGAATAACTCCTGTCCACGACTTGATGGGGTCGCCCGCAACCCATCAAAATCACCCAGATTCATGGAGCCCAGCTGGAACCCACTCAGTCTCAGGGCGATGCCGGCATCTCTGCCGAACTTGCTACCGGATTGGGGTTTTCCAACTCCAGACTCAGCTCAATTTCATCATGATTTTGGCGAACCTGGTAGTATACTCTGGGATGAGCGATCTCAAGAGTGTCTGAGAGCATGATCCTGGCGCTCCAGCTGCCTGGATTAACCATTACCCCGCAATACCAATAGGGTTCCAGAGTGGATGCCAGGTTAAGAAATTTATGCATGCCCTTTAGTGTCGGTTCGCGCATCTTAACTCGTGTGCCCTGGGGGTATGCTCTCTCATCCCAGATCAGGTCCTGGTTGAGTCGAAACACCTGGGATTGCTCAAAGCCCATGAAGCTTTCAGCTTCAAGGCTAAGGTTTGCCTTCTCTATAAACAGCTCCGGGTGCTTAACCGGGGTACCATGTCCACTCAGGTAAATCTCGGACCGCATCTGAAAATCTAGGAAGAAAGGACGATTAAGCCCGGCAGCGATACTTACCTTGCGCACCAGGGAGTCTTGATGAAACGCCTGTGCCCCTCTGACCTGGAAGACATAAAAATCGGGCGTCTTTAGAAAAACAGTCGAGCCATGACCCAGTGATTTAAAGGAAAGAGAGATTCCCAACTTCATTCCCATCTTGTTCAGTTTGGTCTTTAGCCCCGAGAGGTCCAAGCCCGAAGGAAGACGCTCCAGATCACTGCGTAGCAAAACTCCCTGGAATTTTCCCCCGTAATATTTTAGCTCTCCAGACAGAGTCTTTACCAATGCATCAAGCACCCCCGTGTTTTTATCCGCCAGTGCCAGCACAAGAGAATCCTGAATCTCAAAGTCCAGAAAATGCTCGAAGGAAAAATGCTTCTCCCAATCCTCTTCTACTGTGGAATAGGTTTGAGACTGCTCGGTGAGTCCTAACTCCTCATCCCAACCCAGGCTTCCAGCAGGATAGATGAGGTAGCTAACCCCACGCTCATGGAGCTGGTTGAGAAGTCCACCCTCTTGATTGTATTTAGATTTCCATACCAACCCCGAACCCCGCCAGGTGTTTTTGGGTGAGAAGGAGTGACTCATCTGGGTAGACAACACCCAAAGGGCTATAAGAATTATTTGCTTCATCATAAAACCCAATTTAGCAGAAAAAGCCGGTTTAGAGGACCAACCCCCCCGGCTTCATTCTGAACATGGCTAGAGCCCCGTTTTATCCGTAAGAGAGTTTGTCCCCTACATAATCGGCGGAAGAACCAACGGGAGGAAAGAGACAGTCCACTTCGCTACGCAGATCCCTGACACGGAATTTAACGTAATCCTGTTCGGCCTCTTCGTCCATGACGACGTCTCCATTGAAAACCAGGATCTTATTCTCGTCAATAAGAAAGGTTAGCTCGATGAGCGGATGCGACACCTGGGGTAGGAGCCTGCGCAAGATTTCAATTGTCTTGCGTAGTTTTTGAATTGAAAACCCTTTGCGCCTCAAGACCTTGGAGATTTTGAGCTGAAACAAATCCGTAAACGTATAAAGCCGGTATTTGGACTTCCTACGATACGAGGGTTTGATAAAGTTAGTCTTATCCCAGTATTGGATCTGGCGATAAGAGATGTCTATGATTCGAGCGACTTCCTTTGGAGTAAAGAAACTTTTCATCGGTTTTCCTTTTTTCTTATTTGAGGATACTGCTATTTATTCTGCGACTGACTTAATGACTATTTGCTATAAAACTTGCTGCGTTTGAGTTCTGCGTTTGAAAACCTTAGATAACTCGAATAAGATTTCGGTGCTGTCTCAAAGATTATTTACGAAAAACAAGGTTTTATTGCTATAAAATAGCCATTCAAAAACAAGAAAAATCCTTTAATAATGCGCCTTCCTGAGACTGGACGAACCAGTTTGACACTCAACCTCATAAATGGTGCTATCTAGATAAATTATGACCAATAAAAGACAAAAATGGCAAGTTATGGGCTCAAAAAACCAAAACCCCGTGGTTCATCCACTGAAATTGTCCGTCAGTTTTGGAAGCAATCCAAAATATTTTGGGCAACTTGTCCTGAAAGACCAAGATGTTTCAAATCTTGCAATGTCACAGTCCTTAGAGACTTGAGATTGGGGTAGGCTTTTAGAATCAATGCTTTACGCGCGGGACCGACTCCAGGAATTTGATCGAGGATAGAGGTCAGGGCTGCTTTAGAGCGTAAACGACGATGATAGCTCACTGCAAACCGATGTGCTTCGTCGCGGATCTCCTGAAAATATAAACGTACGGGGCTGAATTTACCTAACTGATAGGGAGTCGCCTCTTGCCCACAGACATAAATCAACTCCTCTTTTTTAGCCAATGACCCTAGAGGAATATCAAGTGAAAGATCTCTCAGAACCTCTTCAGCCGCATGCAGTTGTCCGAGGCCGCCGTCCACAAGGATTAAGTCAGGTTCATCCTCACTGACCTGCAAAGTACCTGAGTAGCGACGTCGTATGGCCTCACGCATCATCTCAAAATCATCGGGAGTATCCTGGCAGCGAATGCGAAACTTGCGATACAGCTTTTTTTCTAGACGCCCATCAATAGCGACAACCATTGATGCCACCGGGTTCGTCCCTGAGGTATTTGAGATATCAAAGCACTCGATGCGCCGGGGAAGACGCTTCAACTGGAGACCCCGCATAACTTCTTCAATCAGGTCACCCGACTGATCCTTGACCTTCATTTCAGCGCGAAGCCCTTCATAGGCGTTCTTGCCAGCAAGTTCCAGCAAACGGGCCTTTCTACCCTGCAAGGGATTTTTTACATCTAGCTTACGTCCAAAGAGAGTCTGAAAACTCGCTAGAAAGGACTGAAACCCTGGCCGGTCTGCAAGTTTAAGCGCCACGCAAACCTGACGTGGAGGGTCCTGAATCCTGAGATAATGCTGTTGCATATATTGCACCAATAAGGTTGATTCAGAATTACCCTGAGATTCATCCATCCACAAAGCCTCTCCCTGAATCTTCGCCTGATCCACAATTTTTCCCGAGCGTACCATCAAGTGTTGGATCAGATAGCGGTCTCCAATGGTACTGATGGCTAAAACATCCAAAGAGCTTTGATCGGGGTCCGATGCCCACTGTTCTTGATTTAGAATCTCCAGAGCTTCAATTTGGTCGCGTAAGCGCGCTGCCCTCTCAAAATCAAGATCCCTGGCCAATGCCTGCATACGTTTTTGAAGTTCCTGGCGCACACGTCCAAATCGCCCCTCAAGGATGGAGCGCACTTCACGCATCTCCGTCGCGTAGAAGTCTTCGTCAATCTCCTGAAAACAGGGTCCATCACAGCGTCCGATCTGATAATCCATACAGGGCTTTCCGAGCCTGTCTAAGATCGGGGTATCACATTTGATGAGCTTGTAATGGGCCTTAATAAACTTGAGGATTTGATTGACCTTCCATTCCTGGCAAAAGGGGCCAAAATAGCGAGCACCATCGTCTTTAATCTCACGAACTTTTTCCACCCAGGCATAGGGATGCTGATCCATCAGTTTTAGATAAGGATAGGTTTTACCGTCGCGAAACAAGATATTATAGCGGGGCAGAAGTCTTTTAATCAGGTTACATTCCAGAATCAGAGCCTCTTCTTCGGAGCGCGTTACCACGAATTCAAGCCTGTGTATGCGGCTCACCAACTGACGCAGTCTTGGGTTTTCATGGCGAACGCGAAAATACGAGTTGACTCTCTGCTTCAGACTGCGAGACTTGCCCACGTAGAGCACTTGACCCTGCTCATCATAGAACTGGTAAACCCCCGGTTTTTCGACCAGGTTTTTAAGATCTCTTTCCAGCCTTGGTTTTTCTTTGAGCCGGGTGAGGATTTCCCTGGAGTTCATATATCTTATCTCTTAGCACAGCGGCCAATTCAAAATTAAGCTGCTCAGAGGCAGACTTCATCCATTCGTTAAGGCGTTTGATCTCCAACTGTTTTTTTGCTTCATCCAAATCCACCAAAGCATTCAGTTTTTCTTTGACCTGGGCTTCGAGGGGAGGTTTCTCAGAACTTTCCTTGCTAGGAATTTCATCGTAGATCGAGGCCGAAATCGCCTTGGTTATGGATTGAGGCGTAATCCCATGTTCATTATTATATTCGATCTGAAGCCTTCTTCGATACTGAGACTCTCGAATGGCGGCTTTCATAGAATCCGTGAGCTTATCCCCGTAAAAAATCACCTGTCCATTGATGTTTCTAGCCGCTCGTCCAGAAGTCTGAATTAGAGATGTTGTGGATCGCAAAAAACCCTCTTTATCCGCATCCATTACACAGACCAAAGAGACCTCGGGCACATCAAGCCCCTCTCGCAAAAGGTTAATCCCAATCAGGACATCAAAGTCTCCAAGTCTCAGTTTACGGATCAATTCCATTCTCTCAATGGTATCGATATCCGAGTGCAGATACTTGCAGTTCACACCATTATCTGTAAGATACTCACTGAGATCCTCGGCCATTCTTTTGGTTAGAGTGGTCACAAAAACCCGCTCATTTCTCTTGATTCTTACCTGAGCCTCCTTAATGACGTCGTCCACCTGAAAACGCGAGGGTCGCACCAAAATTTCGGGGTCCAAAAGTCCTGTGGGGCGCACAATTAAAGGGACCAGAGCATCGCGAGCATCCTCTAACTCTACCGGACCCGGAGTTGCGGAAACATAGATCATCGAATGCTTCAAAGCACGAAACTCCTCATACTTCAGGGGGCGATTATCCATGGCTGATGGCAGGCGAAACCCATAATCAACGAGTGTGGATTTACGACTATGATCGCCGTTATACATCCCTTTGAGCTGTGGAATTGTTACATGTGACTCATCCAGAAAAACCATAGCGTGGGCAGGCAGATAATCCAAAAGGGTACCTGGAGCGCTTCCCGGAGCTCTGCCCTCAAGGTGACGAGAGTAATTCTCAATTCCTTTGCAAAACCCGATTTCCTGCATCATTTCAAGATCAAACTGGGTGCGCTCACGAATTCTCTGAGCTTCAATCCATTTTTCACCCGACTTAAATCCCTCTTCCTGAATCTCCATTTCCTTGAGGATCTCTGAAAAGGCATTCTCTCTTTGGTGTTCAAAAGTGACATAATGCTGAGCCGGGTAGATGTTAACTTGATCTAGACGGCGGATGCGCAGACCGGTGAGAGGATCCACCTCTGAAATTTGCTCAACTTCCTCCCCGAAAAACTCAACCCGAATCCCAGTTTCAGCGGATTTGGGAAAAATCTCAACCACATCCCCACGAACTCGAAACCCCCCTCGAATAAGGTATTCACCCCTCGAATATTGGATTTTCACCAACGAACGCAAAAGGTCTTCACGCGAAAGCTCTTCACCAACTTTGATGCCGACTTTCAAAGCCTGGTAGGTCTCGGGTGAACCTAGTCCATAGATGCAGGAAACGGATGCCACAATGATAATATCATCTCTCTCAAATAAGGATGCGGTAGCGCGGTGCCTGAGAAAATCAATCTCCTCATTGATTTTCGCATCCTTTTCAATATAGATATCTTTGCTGGCCATATAGGCTTCAGGTTGATAATAATCGTAGTAAGAAACGAAATACTCCACCGCGTTTTCAGGAAAGAACGCCTTAAATTCCTGATAAAGTTGACCTACCAGGGTTTTATTATGGGTAATGATCAAAGTAGGGCGCTGAACCCTCTCGATGATATTGGCCATGACAAAGGTTTTTCCCGACCCGGTGACGCCTTTTAATATTTGGGTGGGACGCCTGGTTTCAAGATGATGACAACAGGCTTCGATCGCCTGAGGTTGGTGTCCCTGAGGATTGAAGTCTGACTTGATTTGAAAACGAGCCATGGGGCTTCTTTACGAAGTCATAGGTCGTAATGTTTAGTTTGGATTCAAAGGCAGAGTTTTGGGTTTATATTCGTGGTCTCTTTTCGAAAGAATCGACATTTCTTGAATCTCGTCCCCGATTTTGATCTGCTCCACCTTGTCCATACCCTTGGTGACTCTCCCAAAAACATTATAACGACCATCCAAATGCGGAGCGTCAGTCAAAAGAAAATAGAATTGAGAACCCGCCGTATCCACTCCAGAATCCGCCATACCTATGGAGCCTTTTAGGTTTTTTTGCCCCGTGGATATCTCAGACGGGATGCGATAATCCGGGCCCCCTTGGCCTGTCCCTTCAGGATCGCCGCCCATCACGATAAACCCTGGATCAACTCGATGAAAGCTAAGGGCATCATAAAACCCTTTTTCAATCAAACTAATAAAATTAGCCACGGTATTGGGGTTTTCATCCTCAAACAGCTCCAGCTCGATGACTCCGTAAGAGGTTGTGACCTGCACCCTTGGGTTCGGTAAAATCAGGCGCTCAAATTGACGCGTCAGGGACTGCTCATGAACCCATCCCAACTTCCCATAAACTTCAACAGGTACAAATCCTTCACGCGCCCGTCCTCTTGAACGCAAAACTGTACCCTCATAAATTCGCAGGGTTGAATCTGAAGTATGACGCGGCTCGTCACGAAGTTCAATATAATCTCCCTGTGCTACCCATTCACGACGACCTGCCCGCACCGACTGTAAAAAACTAAAAGGGAACTGATACATTCCATTCTGGGTGTCAATGGTTAAGAGTCCATCCTTTGAGAAAACCGACCCTCGGTAAACCTTGCCCGAAAGAAGCTCTACGCGGGCAGACCAAAAGGACGAAGTCAGACAAAACAAGACTAGAAAACCAAGATGAACAGACTTCATTCCCCTACGCCCCCTGAAGAAAGATGGCTGCGGATTCTCTCCAAAGCAGCGGCCTCAAGATCAATGACATGCTGAGTTTTCAAATCAAGCTCTTTTGCGATTTCAAATAAGTCCATGCGAATGCCGTCTTGCATCCCGTAATGCATTTTTAAAATCTCCTGCTCAAGGGGGGGAAGAATTTCAAGATGATCCTGAAGCAATGACTCAAGCTTTCCAGCGCCCTCAACTTCCATATCTTTTAAGGTAATGGCGTCGCGGATATAATGCATAAGAATACGGTCTGCATCATCCGTGTCTTTGCCGGGATCGAGCATGGGAGCCCCCAGAGCCAAATTGGATTGAATTAGTGCCAACTCAAGCTTCATTTCATGCGCGATCTCCTCAAGATGCGGGGTTCGATTCAATCTCCGTGATAAAAAATCAGCGGCCTCTCTAAACTTATAGAAAAATCGAGTCAGCTCCCTGGGAAAATATAAACTCTCTCGAAAAGACTTGCTGGCTTTTTTTACCGCCCTGCGAATATGCCAGCGGGCATAATCTCTAAAACTCTTGGATCCATCGGGTTGGAAAGACTGCACAGCCTTCATTAAAGCCAAACTGCCCTCCTGAATATAATCCAGAATCTCATCTCGTCTGCGGCCTGATTCACGCGCCATATTTAAAACCATGGGGAGATAAGCCTCAATCAAAGCCTCCTGCGCCCGTGGGTTGCCTAATTCTCTGGATTCGATCAGTTCATTTTCCTCATCCTTGGAAAGACTGGGGATTTGACGTAAACGATGGACATACACTGCCAGTGCATTGGTTTCATCAATGGATTCTACAGACTCCGGTTCTTCATCTGCAGAGTCTTCCTCTTGAAGTGCAAATAGTAAATCGATAACCTCTTCGATTTGCTCCACAGACAAGTCAGCAGGCAAAATCTCGTGCAGGCGCTGAAAATCTATGGGCTCAGCCGAACCCACGTCCTGCTTACGAACCAGAGATTGCACGAGTGAAGATAGATTTTGCGAGCTCATTCAAGAGATCTTCAGGCTCCGTCACCTGAACCCGGAAATTGAATACGGAAAGTGGTTCCGACTCCCAGTTCAGATTCAATTTGAATCTGGGCATCATGACCTTCAACGATGTTTTCTACAATAGCCATTCCCAGGCCGGTCCCACCACTTTTTCCCTTGGTAAAAAAGGGCTTGAAGACATTCTTCATGGTTTCTTCGTCCATACCCTTGCCGGAGTCTGTGACCAAAATTACGGGCCTCCCATCCATAATTCCTCCCTCAAGGGTCACATCACAACTATCCACCAGGGCATCACGAGCATTGGAAATCAAATTCTGAACCACCCTTTGCATCTTGGAAGTGTCCAGCGGAAGAGTGGCATCGTCATGCATGATAAGCTTGAAATCAACCCCTTCTTCTAATAAGCCATGATTCAGATCATAAATCTTCTTTAGAAACTCGCACAGACTGACCGGCTCAGGAGCAATCCTGATATTACTGCCCCGTGAAAATTCCAGAAGTTCTTGACTGAGTTCTACGAGTTTATCAATCTCTGAACGAATGATCTCACAGTTTTCAGACTGGTCGGGCTGCTG
>CAZRLV010000040.1:0-7070 GCA_964600955.1 uncultured bacterium | reverse complement strand
TCGCTATCAGTTGGGAAAAGCCCGAGATCACCTGCATCGAATTTCTTAAATCGTGAATGACCGTTGCAGCCATATTCCCTACCACAGCCATGCGCGCGTCCATGGACCGTTTTTCAGTGGCGCGCACATATTCAATGGCCACTGCCGCCTGCGAACCAATGGCATCAAGCGTGGCAATGTCTTCATCCGTGTATTTTGATCGAATTTTGTTTAAGACCTCGACCACACCAATGATACGATCATCAATGGACATAGGAACGCAGGCCAGAGAATGGGTCACAAAACCGGTCTCATCATCCACTCCCGAAAAAAATCGAGAGTCTGATTTCGTATCGTTGACGATAAGACATTCACCGCTCTCGGCTACAGATCCCACCACTCCTTGACCTTTATCAAGACGAATGGCATCGAGATTCATCCCAGAATCATCCGTAACGTAGAAATAGAGCTCGTCAGTTTCCTGATCGACCAAAAGAATGGAACAGGCCTCAGAGTCCAAGATTTTCTTGGTGTAATTCATAATCGCCTTGAGCAGGGTTTGAATTTCAAAATGCCCCCGCATGCGGCGGTTAAATTCAGTTAAAACCGAAATCTTTTCGTCTCTGCGCGCGAGCAAAGACGCAAGTTCGCCTCGATCCAGAGTCTCAGTATCAATTGAATTCATTTTATGGCTTGACGGCATAACCTGTCTCTCTGATTTGGCTGGACTGAAAAACCCCTGGAAAATCCAGGATCACACAGGAGCCAATTTTACCTGTAACCCTCTCTTGAGGCAAGGGATTTTGGTCTCCTGAATTCTACACCAATCAGTCTACGTAGAATTCCATTAGCTTCTTGCTTCTGGAGGGGTGACGCAGCTTTCTGAGGGCTTTGGCTTCAATTTGCCGAATTCTCTCACGAGTGACGCCGAATTTCTGGCCGACTTCTTCCAAAGTCCTCTGCCATCCGTCCTCAAGGCCAAAGCGATAATTGATGACCTTATGTTCTCTTTCGGTCAGGGAACTGAGAACATCATGAATCTGCTCTTTAAGCATATTACCGTAGGCGCTTTTCACCGGCTCTAGAATTTGCTTGTCCTCGACAAAGTCCCCCAGAGAAGAATCATTTTCTCCATTAATGGGCGTCTCAAGAGAGATGGGGTCCATGGCAGTCTTCAAGATTCCTTTGACCTTTTCAGGAGTCATGGCCAACTCCACGGCGATTTCCTCATGTGTCGGTTCGCGACCCAGTTTCTGGGTCAGAATTCTGGCCACTTTGCGCACTTTGTTGATGGTTTCAACCATATGCACAGGAATACGAATGGTGCGTGCTTGATCGGCAATAGCCCTTGTAATGGCCTGGCGAATCCACCAGATTGCGTAGGTGGAAAACTTAAAGCCCTTTTTATACTTAAATTTCTCAACGGCTCGAATCAAACCCTGGTTGCCCTCCTGAATCAGATCCAGAAAATGCAGCCCCCGCTTGGTATATTTTTTGGCAACCGAAACAACCAACCTGAGGTTGGCCTGAATCAACTTTGCCATGGCACTTTTATCCAGCTTCTCTATGCGCTTGGCCAGTGCGATCTCTTCCTCAACGGTTAAAAGTGGGATGGAACCGATCTCTTTGAGATAAATTTTGACGGAGTCGTCGTAGCGCAGGCCTTCCTCTTCTTCGGGCTTGGGCGTAGTTTCACGCTCCTCCTCATAGATCTTCTTGATCTCGAGTTCGCTGGGTCCCAGACCGTCTGAATCTTCAATCAGATTAGATTTTCCGCCACGCACCAGTCCGGTTTGCTGCAAAAAATTAATGACATCATCAATCCCCGATGCGTGATCACCCGAGGAGGAATCCTCTTCGGTGCCTGCTTTGGTGGCCGGATCCGGCTCGTAGCGGCGCTCCGGGTCGTCTTCAACTTGCGCCTCTTCAGCGCTAGAATCGGCTGTAGTTTGATCGTCCATTTGATGTAGCGCGAGAGCTTTCACCTTTCGCCCCAGGTAAATTAAGCCCTTCCATATATACACAAAAAAGCAGAAATTGCAACTTAAAAACTCAACTTCCCCTGTGCCTCAATTATAATAAACTTGACCTGTGAAGGCTTAGGATGCGCCATTTGACGCCATCAAAGTCCTGGGTTCCTTACCAATCCACTCCATTTTTTTTGCGAGAATTTCGCGGCGATTTTTTTCCAAATCTTCACGTTTCTCTGACCCAATAGTCGGGTCTGCAAGCTGTCGGGACAAAACCTGCAGACTTTCCTGCAAGGACTGAACCACAAAATCCTTAAAATAAACCCAAAAATCCTCTTCACCCAGGCCGCGGCTATCCTCACTTCCGGCCCATTGAATTCCCGAGAGAAAACTGCTCAACTCGGGTGAAGCTTTTGTCATCAAATCCGATAGCCCCCCTTGCGGTGGATTCACCAAGCCCTCGCGCAACTCACATGCAAGAGGAGATTTTAAAAATTCTGCATCCAGATTATCAAGAACCCTCTCTCGCCAAAGAGGGTGAGGCATGGACCAAGCCATCAGCTTTAACCCCAGTTCCACATGGGCCGGAAGTCGATCTGAGCCCGAAGCTGAGTCTTCTACTGTGCGCGTTTTTTCACCGAAAAACTGCTGGCGAATAATGGCTTCATCTACCTCAAATTTCTGGCCTAGAAAACGGATTAACTCAGGTTCATTAAGGGTGTCATCCCCAAAAAGCATCACCGGATTAACCCCTCTTAAAAAATCGCGAATTTTTACATAAGCTTGTTTACGAGTGCGCCGCTCTTTGAGCGGAAACTGGCGCATGACTTCCTCACAGTAAAACCTCAGGGCCACAGACGCCTGCGCGAGGGTCGCTAAGAAACCCTCCTTTCCCTTTTCGCGAATAAAGTCCTGGGGGTCTACAGCCTCAGGCAAGCGTACGGCGGTAACAACCAGTTCGGAATCAATAAAACGCTCTACGGCCCTCAGGGTGGCCGTCGAACCTGCCTGATCGCCATCGAAGACCAAAACTACTTTTTGGCACCTTTCCTCCAGTAGAGGGACTTGTGAAGCTGTAAATCCAGTCCCCAGAGGAGCCACAACATTGGGAACTCCAGCCTGAACCAGGGCCAATACGTCCATATAACCCTCTACCACCAGAACCTCCCTCAGCTCTGACTGCGGCAAGGCATCCAAATTATAGAGAACCTTACCTTTCTCAAATAATGGGGTCTCGGGGCTGTTCAGATATTTAGGGGCTTTCTTGGTCTCGGTTAGAATACGACCACCAAAGGCTATGACCCTGCCGCTGGAATTGCGAATCGGAAACATAATGCGATCTCTGAATCGATCATAGACCTTCCCCCCCTGACTTTGAGAAAACAGACCCGACTGAACTAATACGTCTGAGTCAATTTTTCCAAGACGCAAACGAACCTGATTCAACAAACCATCCCAATCACCGGGGGCAAACCCAAGCTTTTGCGAGGAGATCAATTCTGAAGACAATCCACGCTGCTTTAAATAGTCCAAAGCCGTTGAAGAACGTGATAAACATTGACTGAAATACTCCGTAGCAACACGATGCATTTCCATAAGGGTGGTAAACGACCCCCGATCCTCCTCAGGTAAGGCAATTCCAAGTCGATCTGCTAGTTCCTTCACCACTTGCGGAAACTTTTTACTTTCAAGCTTCATCAAAAAGGTAATGACATTCCCCCCTGTACCACAACCAAAACAGCGAAAAATTCGCTTGCTCGGAGACACGCTGAATGAGGGAGTCTTTTCTGAATGAAATGGACACAGACCTTTATAATCTCTGCCCGCACGTTTCAGTGGGATCGCTCCGCCGATAATTTCACAGATATCTGCCTGATCGAGGACCGATTGGATAATCTCTTCCGGAATGCGATCCATTGCTGCGGTTTCCGCCTCTAAAGGGCTAAAGTATGGGAGTCCATAACAGCTTCAATGGTCTTATCGAAGTGACTGAAAAGATTTCGGTTATGCGTAATCAGAAAAATCTGGCTAAAGTTGGGGTTGAATTTCAAAATTTTCTCGAGAAAGCCTACCGCTCGCTTGGAGTCAAAGGCATAGAGAGGTTCGTCAAGGAAAAGAAACTGGGAATAACCCGCATGAAACGTGGATTGAATCAAGGAAGACGCAAAAGCCAGACGCAGGCACATCAAGAGCTGATCTGCTGTCCCTCCGCTCAGGGCTGTGCAGTCAACATAACCCTCTTTCTCTGGTGAATAGACTTCCACCTCCAGCTCAGGCGAAACACGTACTCTTGAATAGCGCTGATCTGTGATATCGGGCAAAATAGACCCGATGAAACGTGAAAGATTGGGAGTCAGGCGAGCCTGCAACGACTCGATAGTGCCCTTCAGAAGATCTGTGAGGAGGCTTAGTTTCTTCAATTCACGCTTTTTATCCTGCAGGCCAGAGCGGGCATTGTCGAGGTCTTGTTCGAGGTTTGATTTCTTAGGGGAAAGCAGATCAATCTTCGAGATGGCTTCCTCCATGAACAACACCCTCTGTTCACTGTTTTGAACCTTAAAGTCCTCCTGTAACAAGTTCTCGCGCGTGGCCTGAAACTTTTCAAACCAGGCTGAGCGCAGTTTAATCAAATACTCTTCCTGCTCCAAAAAAACCCGGCTCTTCTCTAGAAAGGAATCCAGGCTTAGGTCATGCATCTGCGCAAATTCCCAGTCCCAGGACAGGCGCTTTTCATCCCAGATATCCGGGGCCAGGTCGGGGGTCTTGAGTTGCCCTATAATCTCGGTACAAACTGCACCGTAACCTGCCAGAGTTTTCTCATAGGTCTCAAGATCATGGGAATAATCCCCACGCAATAATTCTTTGAGTTTGGATATTTGTGTACTCAAACGCAAAAACTCTTCGGAAAAGTCCTCGCTCTCTGTAGCTAAATCCCCCTGCTCTACAAAAGACCATTCTGAGATCTCATTCTTCAAATCTTCATGGTGCAGGCGCAGATAATTAAGATAATCAAGTTTTAGTTTTTTGTCCTTTAGAGCGTTGACATCGGCATCGATTCCAGTGCGAAATTCAGAAATTTCCTCAAGTCCCACGCTAAATTTATCGCGTGAATCCTGATGTTTTTCGATGATTTCATTCATGGCCTGTCGTAAGCTTTCGTAGCGCATATTTTGCTTGAGTTTGGTAAGCTGCTCAAAAGACTCAATGCCCTCTATGGGTATCTCCGCCAGCTTAAAGCGCTCGTCGGATTCATCCTGAAGCTCACGCTTGACCACATTCAAGCTCATTTGATGTTTTTCTACGCAGTCACGTGAATCCTTCAAAGCGCGGTGCCTAGAAACCATAAACCATAGAAGCAACGCAAGCGTGGGAACAATAAAAAGCGTAGCCCCCGCCTGAAACATTACGGGCTGAGCACGAAGTAAATCTACCCAGGGATAAGCCCCCGAGACTTCAGGAATAATTAGGGTGCCAGCCACCACACAGGTCAGGATCAAACAGAGGTTGAAGGCATTTCCGGCCGACCTACCCTCTCTTTGCGACTGCTGGACTTGATGTTCCAAAAGCGCTTCGCGGTCCTTGATGGTTTCGGGTAAGAAATAGCTCTTGATATTCATACCGTCAATCTGACTCACTGAATTTCTGTCAATCTGACTCGTTCGCTCACGTATTAAAATTCCCACCGCTTTTAAATCACGAAAAATTTCATTAGACACCTCAAAACGTTTTTCACGGTCGGACAACTCGGTGTCCAGGGTTGAAATCTCGGTGTCCAGTTCCTGAATACTGGAGTTAAGGCCGTTCCAGAGTTCCAGGAATTTTTTCGAGGAATCTGCCAGGCGGCTTTTCAATTCATTACCCAAGAAACATTTTCGAAGCTCCTCAAACCCATTAATCTTCTGATTGAGCAGTTGCCTCAGTTTTTCTTGGATCTGAAATTTTTCCTGCTCAATGCGGCGCCCCTCGCGAATCTCAGCCAGACGTTCGCGCTGACGGCTCAGATCATCCTCAATGCTACGCTTTTCATTCAGGCGCTCTTCTATACCCGATATTTTCACCTCGGCGATGGAAATTTTCTTCTCCAATGAAACCACATCTTCCTGGACATCAGGCAGCTGGGTACGTACGGACTCATAAGCCCGCTTGAGGCGATCAAGGCCCGTCATTTTATCCATGATCTCAGTCGAATTCGGTACTCGTCTTTCGTAGAGATCATGCAGTTCTTTTTGACCCAGGTAAAAAGATTGGCGACAGACATCAAAACGGATGGGAAACAAGGACTGAATTTTGGTATTGACCTGAGCAAGCCCTTCACAGAGAACCTCTTCGGTTTCACCCTCGACACGGTAGAGAACCGCCTCTTTACCCCCCTGACGATCGTAGCGCCTCCATACTCGTAAATTCTGATCCTCCACCTGGAAACTCAAGCGGACTTCCATCTCGGAGTCTTTCCAGCAAATGAGGCGCAGATAACTGCTTTCATCCACCTTGATAGTACGGCCAAAAAGAGCAAAAGTGATCGCTTCGAGGATCGTGGTTTTGCCACTCTCGTTATCACCCACGATTCCCACCACCCCCTCATCTGGAAAATGGCGTACCGAGAGCTCCTCGTACTTCATGAAATTACGGGCGAAGAGAGATTGAATTATCATCTTAATCTTCCTTAAGAAGCTCTTTCCCGAGATCGAGAGCCTCAAAATAAAGATCAAGTTCCTGGTCCTCAAACTTAGACTGAATCTGAACGCATTTTTTTACGTATGCTTCAAACTCTTCAATGGGACGCTGTACAATTAGCTGATCTGTCTGATCCATGGTCGGTTGCATGACGGCCTGCCTTTCACTACCCTAAGGCTGAATCAGAACTCACAGGACTCAAGCAGAATGTCTGAGTCTGTCTTGGACCTGTTTTAAGTCCACCCGAAATCTGTAAGCCAGGTTCTCCACCTCGGGATCGTGCGGGCATCTTAATCGATAGCTCCTGGATTTTCCAAACAAAATTTCAAATTTTAGCCGGATTTCGTCTTGTATCTGTACCCGCAGGTCTGAATTAAATTCTGAAAACAGGCTGGGAGTCGCATGCTGCGAAATATTCGAGTCTTGAGAGCGGGTCGAATCCATTTT
>CAZRLV010000039.1:6952-15958 GCA_964600955.1 uncultured bacterium | reverse complement strand
ACCAGGGGATCCATCTTTTTTTTTTCTTTACTGCCCCGAATTCCCTTCTGCCGGGGGTGCCATGATTTGCTCGAAGGTTTGGCGCATCATATTGGCCTGAGCACGGATGGTTTCCCAGGCTGAGCGGATGTATTCATTGGGGTGGTATAAAACCAGGGCCGTTACCTGTCTGGAGGTTTTAATGGCCTCCTCGAGGTTTTTTTCCATCTCAAATTTTTGAGTCACAACCGAATAAGAATTGGCGTGCATTTTTCCCACGTAGGCGGCAAATAAATCCACTGCCGCAATCAGGCTTCGATCTTCGATACTTCCGATGGGCAAACCCTCTTTGAGCTGGTATTGGAACTGCTCACATACCGCTTTAAGAGCTTGAAGCTCTTTTTGAAGCTGCTTGAACAACGGGCTTTGAAAATCAATCGGTGGGGCAGGCTCAACTTCAGTGCCTGTGAAAAGCGTCACCAATTTCTGATAGGTCTGCAAGCTCTTATCCCAGGTGCCTACAACATGCGAGAAGAGGGGATTATAAGGCAGAAATTGGCTCACATAGGTCAGGGGTTGCTTCATCTGCAAAAAAGCCTCGCGACTCTGCGCAGTTTTTTTGCCGTGTGCCGTAACCGTGCGGCATAAATGCAGGAGATGTCGAATGGCCTTCATGGTTTCAATCTCACTATAGCCAAAATACCAGGAATGTCGGCGCGCAGAATACTCCAGATCCTCAAGCTCAGAGCGGTAAGCCTTGGCCGCCTTAACAAAGGGCGTATCTTCAACCGGAGCCGGCGGAACAACGTCCTTAATTTCTCCGGGAACCAGAATCTCAGTAGGCTTTTCAAGGGCCTCTGATGCCCCAGCCAACGAAATTGATAGAATAAAGATAAGAAATATTCTCATGATGCAGACCTCTCTTCCTGAAACAAACTACGCAAACCAGAAAAAAAAGTTTCAAATCAAGGAGTCAAGAATTCAGGAGACAGAAGTCAGATGAAGATTTTTTACGACCTTTTGAGTGGATCCCCCGATCAAGTCGGAGGATGACGAAAATAGAGAACTATAGAACTACCGGAACTACAGAATCATCGGAATGGGGAAAAGAAAAAAATAGTTACCCTTCTCCTTCCGCCTTCCCGCTCTTCTCTTATTCTCTAGTTCCGATGGTTCTTTAGTTCCTTCCCCAATTCCCGTCATTCCAGACTCCGATCTGGAATCCATCTTCTCTTTCTTCGCATTCCCCGTGGCCTCACCCTTGGCTCCTGAATGTAGGGTTGAGGCATGCCTCGACCGAGGATGACGCGGTGGGGGCACTGTCTTCCTCTTACTGTTCTCTTTCCCTATTCCTCTGCTCCCTTTGATTCCTTTGCTCCCTCTGATTCCTATCTTCCAGTAGACTTCTAGTTCCTTCCCTTCCCCTTCATCAATTATTCAAACAACATCTGAAACTATTATTGGTCCCGGAACTGTAATTGAAGAATTTGGGATTGGTTCTCAGGTTGCAGCCGGAGCTTGGGGGTTGGAATCCCATAATTTTGCTTACACTATAATTTGAGGTGATGTAATCATTGCCAGTGTTGAGGCTTAAACTGCCTGAATCGGCGTTGCAGGCGGCGTTATATTCCTGAAAAGAGCAGACATGGCCCTGCACACCGTTATTATTGGCGCAGACTTCTACGGAATTTTCCGGGGTATTTGAGATATCCGCAGAGCTGATACAGTATTCCAGCTTTCCGCCTAGATCGGTGTAATTTGCCGGGCAGGTGATGGCGGGGCGTTTGTGGTAATGCAAAAACTCAGCGTGGGTCTCAGAATCCCCGGCCCCCATATCCATGAGTTTATGAAAGCGGCTCTCGCTTGAATCGAGCATTGCCTTGGTCAGCGTCCCGTCGCTGATATTTACGCTTGATACCGTATCACTTGCAATATTGCTGGCTCCTAAGAGGCTAGCGTCTGAGAGATTACTGGTATTGGCATAAACCGCCGCCTGATTGATTGCCCCATCAGCAATCTTCCCGGAGGTCACCACACCCGAGGGAATCACCCCGGAGGTCAAGGACGAGGTGATATGAGTGCTGGTAATCGAGCGATCCTCAAGTCGGTCTCCGGCGATGGTTGCATCGGCAAAATCAGATCCTAGAACCGAATTAGTTTTGATCCCGCTGTTTGTACTGCTTTCGGTAAACAAAGTAGAACTCGTATCAAAATCTGAAATCAGCATATCGTCATTTTTAATCCGATTTCTGGGGATTGAATTTGCGAATTTATCAGCCGCGATTTGAGCATTTGCTAACTTGCCTGCGGTGATGGTTCCATCGATAAAGCGATCACCGGGGATGGCTGTTGAGAAATGACTGCCATCTAATGAACCGTCTGCGATATGGGAGCTGTCGATTCCGGTGGTGACCCAGGCCAGATTGACCGTGGAATTTGCAAGATGCTCCGTGGAGATGTAATCATTGGGGATATGATCGCTGGTGATAGCAAAATCGCTTAGACTTTCCCAACCCAGAGAGCCATCAACCACATTGCTTGAGCCCAGATTTCCGAAATTGAGGACTGAAGCCTCAAGGGTTTCGCTTTGCACTTGTGAGCTTTGGATAGAACTGTCACGAAAATCACTGATCTCAATACTATTATTAGCAATGATTTCAGGGGTGATGGCCGCATTCGCCAATTTGGAGAGGGGAATGGACCCATCAATGATATCCCCGCCCGCGATGGAGGCATTGGCGAAATTTCGATCGAGCAACGTGCCGTCCTTGAGACTGGCGGAGGTGATACTGCCGTCCTTGATGGAGCTTGAGATAAACGCCGGGGTGGTTAGATGGTTGGCATCAAGGACACTGTCTGCGATGCGGTCGCCGTGGATTCCGTTCACGAAGAGATTCCCGTTAATGCTTTCTAAAATCAGATGATTGCTTTTTACGGCCCCCGTGGCAAAAGAACTGGCCAAAATCGAATGACGGTCAAACTTAATGGCTGGGACTTTATCTGTGGTGGAGAGCTTGGTTGTGGTGATGGCTGAATTTGCCAGACGATTTCTGGGAACGCCTCCGATTCCATCGAGTTCGTCCCCAAAATCTGCAATGGCATCTGAGGCGATGGCTTGATCCTGAAAATGATCCCCGGAGATCTGCTGATTTCCAATCTTTGAGCCCGTAAGGGTGTCCGTGGCTATCAAGCCATCGGTGATGCTTTGGTCTATAATATGAGAGCTGGTGATGGCGTGATCTGTGAGATCGGCTTCAGTGAGGGTGTTATTTGCAAAAACACTCTCTTGCAGACTGCTGCCCGCGATCAAACCGGCTGTGATGTCTCCATCTTTCATCTCTCTTGTACCCAGTGTGTTGGTGGTAATTTTGCCGCCGGTAAGAGAGCCAGAGACCATGGCTGACCCATGTAAAAATTCAGAAACAAATTCCCCGCCGGTTAAGGTGTCTGATTGAACTTTCGATCCGGGGATGAATCCGGCAAAATCATCATTGATCAGAGTCAAATCTTGAAGGTGGGTGGTGGTGATAATCCCAGATTGCAAATTGGAGAGCACCACGAAATCATCGGCTATTTTAGCTGAGCGGATGCTCTGGTCTTTGAAATGTTCGTCTTCAAAAGCCCCGGCAGCTACGGCCCCATCCAAAAGACTGCTTTTTTGAATCACCCTTGAGGTGATGGAATGATCCCCGATTTGCGTGACCTGAAGAGTGCCGATCTGCGAAGAGAAAATGATTGCAAGTGAGAGCTTGGACACTGGAATCCCCGCTGCCAGATTATCATTACTCAGGGAATGCGTGGCGATATGCTCGGATCGAATGGCCCCCGTGGCCAGTCTGCCAGTAAAGCCATCGCTTAAATTGAGTTTTGCCTCAATCACGGCATCATCGGCGAAGTCCTCGCCCAGGATACCCTCGTCGATAAAATGCCCTGGGGTCAAAATGGCGCTTTGCATTTTGGAGTTTGTAAAAACACGGCCCGAGAATTTTGAAGTGATCATGGCATCATCGATGTATTTTCCCTCTGGAAAAGTCCCCGAGAGGATGCCATGGGTTACGGCATCCGTAGCGATTTGCGAGGCCGTTAAACGCTTGGAAGGGGCGCTGCTTAGTTTACCTGCGATAATGCTGCCGTTTCCGATCTCGCGGTTTGTAAAACTAAAGCTGACCAGTTTGGCTCTTGGAATCGATGTCGTAGAAAATTCCGCTCTTGATAGGGTGCGGGCCTTGAAATGAGCCCCCTCGATCTCACGATCAACGACTTGATTTGAACTTAAAATCCTGGAATTGAGAAGAGAGCTGAGAATGGAGTCATCCTGCCATTTTTCTTCGGTGATAACAGCACCCGAGATCCTGGATTGATCAAGGGTTTGACTGGCGATGAGATAGCCAAATATGGACTGATCTTTGATGATGCGGCTGGTGATTTGTGAAGAACCCACAGAGGCCGAAGTCAGACTATGTTTTTGAATTTTCTCATGGGTGAGATTGAATCCGGGAGTTTTGAGGTGACTGGTAGCGATGCTGTCATCCTGGAAATGTTCGTCTGAGAAACTCTCGCTGGCAAATTCAGACTCGGTGAGGGTTTCGTCTCGTAAATGCTCGCTTAGAATCTGAGCCGTAGCGAGAACGGTTCCGAAAAAAGAATCTGCCTGGATATGATGGGTCTCAATCGAATCCGGCCCGATGGCATCCGAGCTTAAGACCCCATCGGCTAATTCGAGGGAGGTTAATGACCCATTGACGACGCGATCTGAGGTTAGAATTCCTTTTTTGAAATCCTCACCGTGAATCCCATTACTGGCCAGCTTGTCTGCGGTAATGCTCTCGTAGGCAAATAAATTACGGTCCAGGCTGCGGTCAATGAGATGAGAATTGCCAATGGCCCCATTTTCAAGTTTGGACCCGTTAATGGAGTTTTCAGCCACGGTGCTTGAGACCAGGGCATTGTCGATTAGATGTGATCCGCTCAGGGTCTCATTTTGAAAATGTTTCGAGCGCAGGGGGTCGGCTGTAGAAAAACTGGCCTTTGCCAGAGCTGTCAGGGGTTGGTGGTTGTATTGAGCAAAAATACTCTGCATTGCAAGCGAGGCCCCTGAGAAGATGAGTCCGTCTTTTTCAACGCGTACCAGCTCATCCGGGACCTGGGCCAGGGCCGCTAGTTTGGTAAAATTGGAGCCTGCGTCGCGGGTCCAATACAGTGATGATGTGGTCAGTACAAACCCGATACTTGCATTGATAAAATGCAGGTCTTGCAAAATTTCACCCCCGCCGGGAGTGAGGGTTTGGCTGATGGAATCATTGACGTATTTTTTCAGATTTCCTCTAAAACCTAACCAGAATTCCCCTGGCCCCAGGATTTGCAAGACAGGCCGACCCGTGAGGGTGTCCGTGGCCAGGGTGGACCAGGTGGTTCCTCCATCTGCCGTTTTGAAGAGGTAATCCCCGGAATTTCCACGACTTACGCTTAAATATCCGGTTTGACCATTGATAAACTGCAAATCATGGGCATGCAGAGCCGAGGTGCCTGTGGTGATGACCACGGTTTGATTGGAATTGTCCTTGATCTCATTGAAGTTTCCAAGCACGGAATCATAACTGGCGGGGATCAGATTCTTATCTGCATCTAGCCCAATGGCAATCATGTGCTCTTCATCAAAGACAAAGCCGCTATAGGCGTTGGAGTTAAACGGAGTGGAGCTGATGGTGGTAAAACTGCTACTTTCATCTGTGGTTAAAATCATCTTCGAGCCGGAGGTTCCCGCAAGAAAAACCTGACCTCGCCCATGAATGCGCTGAATCGTCTCAGAGCTGTTTAGGACCGTGGAATAATTCTCGCCCCCATCCGTGGATCTCAAGATGGAGTCTGCGTTGGTAGCGAGGATTTTACGGCCACGATCATAGGAAAACAGGTTCTTACCCACCGTAGGGTTGAGCTGTTTAACGAGGTATTGCCCGTGGGTAAATCCATTGGCTCTTAGATGCGTGGCCCTCAGGGCCTGACTTGCGATTTTTTCACCTTGGATGGAATTTTCGATCAGATGCTCTGATGAAATGGCCGCGTCAGCCAGAGAGGCCCCCGTGAGACTTCCAGGCTCGATATGGCTGAACTGGTTAATTTTCCAGGTTCTGGTGAGACCCCCTTGAGCCCGGTAGAGTGTTTTCAAGTTTCCAAGATAGTAGGGTGCCGAAAGTTCACCTTCGCTGGGGTCGGCCCAGCCGGAGTCCAATGCAAAACTCGGGGTGATTTGAAACATGGTCTCGCTACCGAGATCAAATTCCCAGACTCCAAAACTGGAACTGAGGGTGAAGAAATAGAGCCGGTTATGCGCAAAAAGAGGTTGGATCTGAGGCTGAGAACTCTCAAAGGCGGCTTGCAAGGTTGCAGGGGTTTTCTGGGTATGAGTGGAGCCGAAATTATTGAATTTTACGATATGAATATCCCCGTCTTTTTTAAGGGTTCCCCAGAGATCGTCACGATCATTAACAAAGCTCAGTCCCAGAAGCTCGCTAGAGGCGGTGACCCCGTTGCCAAGACTTTCCTGGCTAAAGCTGGACCCTCGGTTAGTGGATGCATAAATTTCACCGTAACTGGTGGCCTGAACCCGTCCCAAAGCCACCGTGTCTCCGGCGATGGTCCAGGGTAAAAGATTGGAAAACGGGCCGATTTTTCGCGTCCAGTCTTTCCCGGAATTCCCACTGAACCAAATGCTTTCACTGCCCTCATCCTTGGTAAAAAGCAAGCCGTCTTTGCGGTTGAAAAAATGTAGATCAACCACCGGCTCGGCCACGGTTGTTACCACGGACCAGGAGTTTGCACTATCGGAAGTAAAGACTAGTTTTCCATCAGCACAAGAGCTATAGCCCTCAATGGCGTTGAAGAAAAACAGGGCTTCGATGGCACTTGCGGGACAGGCTGCTTGCCCCAGTGCAAAAAACGATTGAAAATCCTCGGTGGATTTGACTTGATCCTGTCCCTGAATGGCCACATAAAAACCCCGGGTAGCATTGTCCTGAAGCAGGGGGTGGGCGTCCACAATGATCTGAGAGACCGTGGCGGTCACGGCATCATGCGCGGCTCCGGCCAGATTAACCGAGCGATAGGCCTGAATGACATCATCTTTGATGAGATCAAAGCGAATGGCGTCTGTGGCGATCTGCTCGTTTTCCAGAGAGAAGCTGACAATAGACTCACCGCGAATGGAACCATCCTGAATCTCATCTCCACTAAAGACATCCAATTCTGCCAGTTTGAGTTTTGAGATCGCCGCAGGGGCGATATGTGAGCCAAGAATAGCGGTGTCGAGGATATGCGCGGTTTGAATCTGGTAAGAGGCAATCGAGGCTGAATCAATACTGGAATCAAGAATCTTATCCGTAGCAATGGTATTGGTGAGAAAATGAACCCCTGAAAGCGAACCATCTAAAAGTTTTGAGCCGTCCACATTATTGGTTTTGAGATGAGTCCCACTCAGGGTTTCAGAGAGAATCTTGTCTTTTCTTAAACTAGAAGCCGCGATATCAACGGATTGAATCGATTTTGGCAAAATTTTCGAGCTTGTGATCTGGGAGTCAGCTACGCGATCATTCAAGATGGCATCCGCGCCGCTTCGAACCTTCTCGCCTGTGACACTGGCAAAGCTAAAAGCATGAGTGGTCACGGAGTCATCGGCGAAGTCTTCGGAGAGCAGGCTTTTTTGGATGATCTGAGAGGAGTTGATGGAATCTTGAGGAATGATGGCTCCAATACTATGGTCTTGAAAATCCTCGCTATGTAAGCTGTTATCAATGAAATGTTCGTTTCTTAAAGCGTCTGTGGCAACCTGCTGATCGATGAGACTTGAGGGCAGAAAATCTGTGGTGGTCAGCGTCTTGGTTTTGAAATGACGGTCCTTGAGGCTGGCGTTAATGAGATGATGGGTGCGAATAGCCCCTGTGGCAAAACTACGATCCTCCAAAATGCCCGGCTCAATCAGGTATTCTTCAATCTGGGCATTAGCGATCAATGCTTCGGTGATGATATCGGTGGCGATGTCAGCACTGGTGGCGGCACTGGTTTGAAATTTTGAATTGGTTAGAAGATCTGAAATAAAGGTTGAGACCTTGCTTAGCACGATGCTTTTTTCAGAGAAATGCTCCGATAGTATGTTTTCGTCGCGGACCATGGTTTTGGCGTTAAAAGCCGCTTCTGAGAAAGAGCGATCCAAAAGACTGCGTGTTTGGATCCGTGATCGGATGATGCTTTGATCGATGATATGGCGGGATTTAATCTCACCTTCGGCTACATCCGATGAGAGAATCTCCTGAGTTTGAATAACTTCATTGGTGATGGAGAGATTGTCAATATCCTGGGTTTCAATGGCCCCTGTGGTGAAGTCCTCGCCTTTGACTGAATCTGTAGCCAAAAGTGCAAGAGTTAATTGATCGGCGCCAATTTTGGCGCTGGTGATCGCCAGGGGTTGAACTTCCTCAGATCCGATGGAGTTATTCGCTAAAGCATCAGAATCAATCGAATCAACCGCAAAATCAGAGTCCACCAGGTCCCCATCCTTGATCACCCGCGAATCCACCGAGGTCGCGGCCAGCTTGGAGTTGGTGATGGAATCATCCTGAAAATGCTGCGATGTGAAAATGGACTGGGCCATGGAGTGGGTCGTGAGCACATTATTTTCAATATGGTTGTTTTGCACGGCACCATCGAGGACCTCAGGGCTTTCCACCGAGTCCTTGGCGAAATTGATGGCAGTCAGGGAATGTGGCGTGATGTTTTTGGACTCTACGGAATCATTATCCAAGTGACGGGTTTCAATGGCGGCATCGAGATTGGGATGCCAGAGTACCAGTTGATCGTCATAGGTCCCTGAATATGCCGGGATATAAAAACGATGCTGAGACAAAAGCACCTGATTCGTACCGCCATTACTAGCGCCTACCTCCAAAGCCTGAGATGTGAGTTGCGTAAGAGCACTTGAACCCGGATCAAAACGGAAAATGGCGCTATGATCACTGGTGCCTCCAAAAAGATAAA
>CAZRLV010000039.1:0-6938 GCA_964600955.1 uncultured bacterium | reverse complement strand
CAAGGTCCGAGCCGGGGAAATCAAAACCGGCGCTTAAAGCCTGAGAGGACCAGGACCCTCCCCCGTTGGTGCTTTTATAAAGAGTGTCGTTTCCAAAAACCCAGAGTGAGCCTGAATATGAAATTGACTCTGAACCGGTGACCGCCCCCGGCAGGTCCGTATGCGCACTCCAGATCTTTGCACCAAAATCAAAGCTATGCACCTTGGAGCTGTGCGAGCCATAGCCACCGATGAAATAAAAGGCATTATTATGAATCACAGCCCCAGCGCCGGTATCATCCGAGCCGCTGAAGGTAGCGGTGCTGAGAACCGTCAAAGTCTCGGAATTAAAATCAAAACCACTGAGCGTCGAGGTTTGAAAGAGATAAAGCGTGGTTGCGTTGGAGGCATAGGCGCTTGATATGGAGGGGTAGGGCTGGAGTGCCGTCACTACGGATTGGGCCTTGGTGCTCAGGTTGATCTTGAGGCCGCCCGCGAGATAGATCTGATTTTCAAAAATCCCCATGGGGGCATTGATGCGACCTCCAAAGCTAAATCCGGAAAAACTGCTTAAACCTCCAAGACCGCCTTGATGGATGTGGCGATCAATGATGGAGTTGTTTTCAAAATCGATGGTGGCCAAGGCGTTGGGGGCAATTTTATCGATGGTGATGGCTGTGGGACTTAAAAGATCATTGATTAAGCTGTTGTTTTCGACCTTGGAGGTGTCGATGGAGCCGGGTCCGAGTTCGCGGTTGGTGATGGTTTGCAGGGCGATGTCCTCAGACTCGATAGCATCCGTGTCGATTTGCTCGCCGTCGATAGAATCTACGGCTAGTTTTTCGTATGTGATAGAGCTGTCTGAGAGATTGGCGGTGGAAATTCCCGAGCTGTCATTGATGACGTTTTCTGAGGCCACGGCCCCCACTTCAAAACGGCTGGCGTAGATTGTGAGGTCTGCCAGGTCCTCAGTTTCGATGCTTTGGTCCTGAAACTTGATGGAGGTCAGGGTGCTATTTGCAATCGCTCCACTCGTGATATTTTGATCGAGAATCTCATCTGTGGTGACCGACCCGGTTTGAAAATGCCTCTCAATCATGGTGGCAGGGGCGATATCATTATCTTGAATCGCACCATCGATGATTTGTTTACTGCCAAGGCTTGCCGCTCTGAAATCCTCTTTAACCAGAGTGTCATCCTTAAAATTAGCGGCTACTAAAGAACCAGAGAGGATTTCTGATCCATCGATTGAATTAGTCAAAAGATGCTCAGTGGCGATGCTTAGATTCGCGAAGTCTTCATTGATGAATCCCTGATCGGAGAGCTTCTCGCTTTTAAGAGTCGAGATGGCCAAGTGCCTGGCCTCTAGCTGTTGTGCTTGCAGCTTGGTCCCGTTCACTACGGTTGAGGTAAAAACGAATCCCTCCAGGGAATCGTCGGCGATATGAATGGTCTCGATGATTCCTGAGCTGAGGTGATGACCATAGAAGGAATTGTCACGAATATAACCGGTAGTGATTGAGCTTGGTTGAAGATCAGCACTGGTGATGGATTCATCTAAAATACCGAGATTGCCGGGGCCGCCCCGTACGGTGCCATCCGTAAAATCAGCCGGGCCGTGAAGTTGTCTGGCAAAGACATTACCCGCAGGGTCGAAGCTCAAAAGTTTGACCGATTCCCGATCTAGACTGCTCTCGGGCGATGAGCGTACCTCAAAAGAAAGGGGCGCTTCAGCCGCAGTGAGAAAATCAAGCTGCTGGATAGACCCGTTTCCTACCAGATAAAAAGCCGGGGTCTGAGCTTGCCCTGCTGGGTCCTCTGCCACAGCCAAAACACCGGAGCTTATACTGGTTTGGGCTGAGCTGAAAAAGTTTAGGGCTTTGTCCACCGGGAAGTATTCATAGATCTCCTGGGTTTCTTCCTTGAAAAAATAGATACGATTCTTAAATTGCGTGATTTGCCAGGTATTGGAACTAATCTCAGGCAACCGATCATGCAGGCTCCAGTTTAAGGCCCCTGGGCTTGAACTTAAAACTTGGGTGCGGTAGATCTCAGATCCGAGCAGGGTATAGAAGCGGTTTTCATAGCGAAAGCTCCTGTTTCTAAAAATGCGAGGTTCAAAGAGATTATCGCTGACCAGATTTTTAGAACCACCCAGATTAAGTGCCGTTTCTGTGGAGCTATCAAGACGCCTCAGCGAGGCCGCGCCTGAGCTGAGCCTGGTGAAATAGGTTTTTCCATCGAGATCAGAGACAAAGGGCGAGGCCGGGTAGGTGGTAGAGTCGGTGTAATTGGTTAGCTTAACCGGGCGAGCTTTACCGGATTCCACGCGGTAGAGGTTTGTGACGGTACGATGGGTTTTGGCTGAAAGCAGTAAATTACCGTTGGAATCCTTGAAGACTTCCTGCACTCGCAGAGCCTCTTCGGTAGGTTCACCTTGACCCGCGAGGGTATCTGCGTCGCGAAATTCCTCGATTTCCACATTGATAATTCCGGCATTCAGAGAAGTGGCCAGAGTAGTAAAGAGCAAGCCATCACGCTTTTCTTGAACCTCGGCCGGTCCGTAATGGCTAAGTTCTTGCACATTCGTATCCAAACCGACGGTAAGCGGGGGCAAGGCTTGATTGAGATTGGCTTTTTTAGGAATGCCGTTATCAAGAAAATAAAGACGTTCATGGTCTGGCGAGACAAACTGAAGCGTCCCGCTGGAACCAGAGAGTAGCCCCTGAGAGAGATTATTCAATGCCAACCCGGTGGTAGTGATTTGCGAGATCACTTCACTTCCTGCTTCAAGCCGTGAGAAATAAATCAGGTTTTCAGCTCCGGCTATGTCAAGTCCCGTAACGGCAGACACGGCGGTGGAAGGCAAAACCGAGCTATGACTCTTGGTGCCAAGATCAAAAAGAGAAAGCCCCTGATCCGCACCAGAGTAGGCAATATAATTCTGATCCGGGCTAACCTGAGCCAAAGCAAAACGAGAAACAGAAGTCTCAAAGGATTTATCCGAAGAGGCCAAATCCACGCGGTAGACTTGCTGAAAGTCTGAGGTTGATGGGGCGTTTAGGGGGTAGATCTGCAAGGTCTTTGTATTGTTTTCTGACCCAAAAAGCGCAAGACTCTCTGCCTTGTGGTAATAGCCTCCTTGATGGAAGGGGGCTGTAAGATTGGGTAGTGTGGTATAGGTGTTTGAATCAACACTATAGGACCAAATATTGCTAGAAGCACCACCTGTATGGGCTCCTCCAATGATGAGAATTTCATTTTGACTCTTTGCTAATAGGAGGGGGGAACTT
Source organism: uncultured bacterium (assembly GCA_964600955.1). Lineage (GTDB taxonomy): Bacteria > Muiribacteriota > UBA6191 > UBA6191 > UBA6191 > CAZRLV01. The sequence goes on along the minus strand of CAZRLV010000039.1, from coordinate 3,666 downwards.
AAGGTGGTCATGGGTGAACCAGACCCTCCAGGAAAGCCTTGAACTGTCGTCCAAGTGTCATCTGTGAAACCATAGATTCGATTGTCTACTCCATTCGCATTTCCAAATAAATATACTGCGCTAGTAATCCCTATCATGCTTGCGCCTTTGTAGCTGGCTCCAGGAGCTGTTTTAGCAGTCCAGCTATTGGCTCCGGTGCTGAATTCATAGAAATTGGAATTGGAGCCTGTGACTTCTTCTAGAAAGAAAACGCTTTGGTTTTGATCGGAATAGGCCAGGGCGCCGAGTGCATCGCTATTTGCGTCGGTGATTTCACTTAGGGGCCAGAAGCGGGCTTGGTTTAGGTCGAAATAGTGGAAGTTATTGCCGGATTGAAAATAGACTTTGCTGGTTTCGTCGTAGGTGCAGCTAAACGGTGGGGTAAAGGGCAGGGTCTCGGAAAGGGTTTTGAAGCTATCATTTTTTGGGTCGTATTCTTGGATTTGGTTTTCACTGGGGCCGGAGCCAAATAGATAAACCCTGCCTTGATAGGTGGTCGAGCAGGCTTGTTTATGATCTAAGGGGAGTTTATTACCGTCTACATAAAAGGCGCTTACGGCTACGATAGCCTCTTGGCTGTCTAGGATGACGGGTCTTTCGCTGATGCCTTGCGGGAAATGGGTGATTTGTCTGGGGTCTGTTCCATCGGTGTTTGCGCTATGGAGCTGGGTTTTGGAATTATGACTCAGAGTTTGTGAGTTGAAATAGAGTTGGTTGCTTTTGATTTTGTGATGCGTTGCTCCATTGGCGGTTGCCAGAATCTGACTTTCATCGGTTCCATCTGAGTCTAGTTTGTTGACTTCGCCGCTACTCTCTCTTAGTAAGAGGGACTCACCTTTGGCGTCTGTGACGGTGGTTCTTCCCACCATGTTTAGCTCTTGGTTTTCGTGGATATGGAAGTCCTTTAGCTCGTATTGGCCGATGCTGCCGGTGAAGGTTTGCTGGGAGGTTCCGTCACGGCCGATGCGTGCAAGTGTGCCGTATGGGTTTGTGCCGGAGACGTAGTAGATTAGATCGCTCTCTACTCCTTGACCCCAATGGCAGTTTCTGCCTGTAACCCCCAGGTTTCTGTCGGTTTCGGTGACAAGGTTGAAGACATGCAAAGCCTTGCTGGCATCGTGAAAACAAATATCGATTCCAAGCTCTGAGATCTGCGGCGCTAGAATATTTGCGCTGTGATCGAAGATTGTTCTCTCCCTGTCACGTGACAGGTTGTTTCTGAAAAGGCTGGTGCCTCTGGCATAAACTAAAGCTTTTTCGTTTTGTTGCTTGACTGAGGGCAGGGGAGAAGAGGAGCTGTATTCTGATATAGATCCGTTGGGACCCGAAAAAGATCGATCAGATGGATAGATTTTTCCGTTTTCCTCAAGATATCCCCCAAAAATATGGAGATCATCATCAAATCCAAAGCTCTGTGAATAGCCTATGGGTTTAGGTAGGGTGAACGGATTCCAGCTTCCTTTGAATCTGGAACCCGTAGCCTGGAGACTTCCCGATCCATCGATGCCTCCCGTTACGTAAAGCTCCTGGTTTTGCCGCTGTTGAAAAATCCCGGCAAAAGCATTGGATAGGCTGCTATCTTGGGTTAAATCTGAAAAATCCAGTGAGGTGGGTGAAAACTCCTTGACGGAGTTTTCGGGGTTGCTCATATCTTCATTTTGATACCCCCCCGCCAAAATAAAAGCCCCGGCCGGATGCGTACCTGAAAATGCGGTGGTGCCAATTTCAAAGGCAAAGGGGAAGAAACGCTGGAGATCCACGGTTGAAGTGCTCACCCATGTCGCGCCCACTGTGGTAGCGGGCGAGAGGGTCACAGCGTCACCATCGGCGGCAAAGCGGTTTTCCCCCTTAAAGATATTGTCCTCGTCTTTCTTAGCGATCACTTCGCCGTCGATCCCGGCTACAAAATCATGGCTGTGGAGATGATCGGCGAAATAAGCTGGGTAGCTGGTCTGGAGAGTTGTATCAAACGAGGATTCTGGCAAAACAATCAAGGTAGCCATAGTCAGTCTTGAGATGCTCGTAGCGCTGGTACCCGTTCCAAGAACTAGATCCGAATCGTGTAGGGTCATACCCCCCGCATGATGAAAGTCCAGGGTTGTGGTTAAAGCCCCGAGTTTTGAGAGAGAGAGGGTGTCGTCGATTTTTAACACAGTGTCTGATTGAGTGGATAGATCGGTTCTAAATTACAAACGATTTGGGAAGCTCTCAGCACCCGAGGCCGCACGTTGAATAAACAGCTCTTGGCGAAACAGACCCAGGGTGTTGACGGTCAGATTTTTGAGTCGTGTGCGTGATGAAAGATCGATTTTATAACCTGGGTCGTCGAGGTCTGAAAAAACAGGGGTGCGCACCGGAATGGAAGTAATGACCAGAGGGTTTTGGGTTGCCACATTGAGCTGGTTTAAAGTCGTGGTCTGCGAGAGAACCGCCGTGAAGGTTGTTGAATCCGAATCTCTCAAAACCGAGGCTTGAACATAGTCTGTAATTTCAAAATCCAAAGATCCTGGGGAACTGCTCTCTGATGTAACCTGAGCCGCTTTTAGATCCAGCAGACTGCCATCGCCTTTTTGAAAAACCATGGTCGTAATGGATGGGTTCTCAACCCCAAGAACCCAATTGTCTTTCTTGAGTACGGCTTTGGCTGTAGAGCTAAGAAACTTCAGGTCGCCGGTTGTGAAAAGCTCACCCGCCTGAGAGATCAGATTGCCTTGAGAGTCAATGCTCAAAAGAATGTTATCTGAGCCATCAACAATTGAAAAACTCTCCTCAACTCGTAGCTGAAGCTCGAAATAATCTGAAGGAGAGAAAATATTAACCTCGCCCAAGACCTTGAGCAGTCCGGCCAGATCAACAAAGGCGGTAATTTTTACAAAATCTGTAAATTCCACTGAACGGGCGGTGATTAGACCGTCCGGGTCCACCTGAAAAACTACTGCTCCGGTGGTCCCTTTCATTTGAATGGAGTTTTTTAAAGTCGTTTCGCCCCCCATGACCAGGTTTCCATCAAAATGCGCGCCCTCTTGAAACTCTAGTTTTCCGCCTACATTCAGGTTGGTTCCGGTGAGTATTTCAGCCGAAGCTTTTGAGGTGATTTCAACCGAGTCAAAGAGAGAATAGCCGTCGGGGTCTAGAAAATAAGTTGAGCTGTCCGCATCAATTAATTTGGATGCACTCATTTCCGATTCGTGCTGGAGATCCCCATAAATGACGAGAGTTGTTGCCTGAGTCAGTGAACTGCCGATATGGATGTCACCTGAAACGGTGGTGTCCAGTTCGACCCCAAGATCCTTCACTTGGCTCTGTCCATGCGGGTCAATGCCCATGGTGAGTGTGCCGGTGCCATCATCCGAATCGAGGTCTAGAAATTTGCTGACGGTAACATTTCCAAGAATCGTGGTATCCAGGGAGACGTCAGCAGATACCGCACTTAAAGTTCCGCTGACAGAGATGTTTCCGCCCACCTCGAATTGACCTTGAACCTCCAGGTTTCCCTCAAGATCCAGGGAGTTCCATACGGAGGCCTCACTCGGATCGGTATAGAAGTCAGAGGTCTTGGAGTTGAAGGCCTGTGCCTCAACCGTAGCCTGATTACCAACTTCTGTGGTTCCCACGATGGCACTGGTT
>CAZRLV010000038.1:13774-15989 GCA_964600955.1 uncultured bacterium | reverse complement strand
AGTTATGCCCGATCAATTATTAGAGGTGGCCTGAAAAGTCCTTACTGAAGAGTTACAAATATTAGGCATTTAGCCTTTAGTTTGTGTGGATGGTGCTTGCGAAGCGTCTCAAATTCCCTGGAGCATGGGATTATAGATCGATTCTGGTATCCTAAGTATTATACGTACGTTTTCACTGAGGGCGGTTTGGGACAATGAGAATAAAAGCTTGGGGCACACGTGGGAGCATGGCTATTAGCAATCCTCGCAGTCGACGATATGGTGGGAACTCCACCTGTTATGAAGTCCTTTCTGATTGTATCCCATCGGATACAAAGCTAATGTTAGACGCGGGAACGGGTCTCGTGCCTGCGGGTCACAACTATTTACCCCAGATCAAGCAAGGCTTGAGATACGCTCTATTTTTTACCCACTTTCATTGGGACCATATCCTGGGCCTGACGATTGCGCCCCCAACCTTCGTTGATGATATCCCTATGAGTCTCTACGGACCTGATGAAGACGGAGTGCAACTCAAGGATATGTTGCACCACCTTTTTCAAATGCCGTATTTTCCGGTTGAGGCGTCGAGCATCCATCATAAAATCGACTTTACCACTTTTTCAAATTACCCTGAGGAAGCTGTTCTGGTACATCCTCAGGCAGGGTTTCAGGCCATGGCCCTCAAAGATGTGAGGACTCACCAAAAAACGGGAAGCCCAGTGCAAATTAACAAGGAACAAATACCCTTGCAGGAATGTCTGTTGATAACCCTATGCCCCACAAATCATGGGCAGTCACGCGTAATTTCTTATCGTATCGAAGAGTTTCCCACAGGACGTGTTTTTGTTTTTTGTACCGACCACGACAATATGCAGGAGGCTCCTGCGGGACTCTATCAACATTTCTCCGGTGCTCACCTCGCTATTGTTGACGGACAGTATGACACCGAAAAATATGAGAAATTCAGAGCGGATTACGGTCACGGTACCGCCGCTGGAGCCGTTCGTCTGGCGCTCAAAACCGGTGTCGCAAAACTGGGTATCACCCACCATGACCCCATGGAGGACGACGATTATCTTGAGTCCATGATTCTCAGGGAGGCTCACTCTACTTTTAATGAACTAAGCCAGTGCCCAAAGTTTCGAAGCACCCATGAAATCAATCATATTGCCCTTGAGCAAAACCAGATTTTTCTCTGCGGAGACTATCAAGTCTTCGAGGTTTAAAACAAGGCTATGGGGCTGCGCTTCCTTGACTCTTGTTGAGAAGAAGTTGTAGGTTGGCTACACTTCAATCTTCATGACCCCTCATATTCGTGTTACCAATCTGATCTGGGAATTCAAGGGAGTCCGGATCATCAATCAGGCCTCCTTTGATGTTAGGAAAGGTGAGACCTTTGTTTTACTAGGTCATCGAGACTCTGGAAAAACAACCCTTTTCAAGATGCTCAATCGTCTTCTTGAGCCCAGCTCAGGACAGATCGAAATCAACGGGGTCCATATCGCCAGAATGGACCCCGAAGTCCTCCGTAGATCCATAGCCTCGCTGGGATCAAAGCCCGGACTGTTTCCACATATGACAATTGAGAAGAATGCATCGATTGTTCCGCGAATTTTAGGATGGAGTCGCGCTACGATCAACAATCGGACTGAGGAGCTTTGCGAGGTTCTCAAACTCCATTGGGCCAAAATTCTAGGTAAATACCCCCAAGACTTGAGTCCACTCCAGCAATCCAAGGTAGGTGTTCTGCGCGCCCTGGCAGGCAACCCGGAGCTTATTCTTCTAGACGAACCCTTTAGCTGGTTAAACCCAGTGGACTCTGCTCTATTGAAACAGGAGTTCTTTGAAATTCCAGAGGTTCAATCCAAAACCAAGGTATTGGCTACTTCCAATAAGCTTGAATCGGTAGAACGCGGTGATCATATCTCGGTCCTGGATCGCGGGGTTATTCGATCGATTGGCTCGGCTATAGATTTGCTTTTTGCCCCCAGAAATCAATTTGTTGCGCAGTTTTTCCAAGAAGACCGCTTTCAGCTGGAACTGGCTGCCCTTCGACTGGGCGATATCCTGGAAGTCCTACCCATTCATACTGGGATTCATAATACAGAAAGTACTGAGACCATTTCATTTAGGGCCAGTCTACTGGATATCCTAAGACAGGCAGAGTCCAGTTCGGATGGATGGGGTCAGGCGTTGGGTAGAGCGCGAGGATCTTCTCAAGGCTTTTCATGAA
>CAZRLV010000038.1:9215-13674 GCA_964600955.1 uncultured bacterium | reverse complement strand
GGATGGGGTCAGGCGTTGGGTAGAGCGCGAGGATCTTCTCAAGGCTTTTCATGAAATTAGAGGCCATTTATGTTCCGGGGAGGGGCTTCTAGATGATGAGGCTTCTGAGCAGTCTAGTCAGGTGGACCCTTGATCAACTTTCTAGCTACGCATAAGGCAGAACTTTTCAGCCGCAGTCTTGAGCATCTGGTGCTCACCAGTTTGCCATTAATGATTGTGATGATTCTTGGAGTCCCTTTGGGGTTATACCTGACTCGTCACCCGCGCAAGGCCCAATTGATTGTAGGAACTTTATCTTTTCTTCAAAGCTTGCCAACTCTTGCATTTTTGGCTTTAATACTGACCTTGGGCGCTACAGGAACTCATGGGGCCGTCTTTGCGCTCACCTTATATTGTCTTTTACCCGTGGTCAGTAAAACCTTTACAGGAATCACAACCATCGACCCTTTTGCCCTGGATCTTTAGTTCAACGCTTTAGATCTCAGGTTTCCATAAACAGGGCTAAATCGATTTTTGCACAGCTCAATGACCCTTGTCCAAATATCTTTACAAAGAGTCTATTGCTGCTTAGATCTGCAACAAAAGGCTTCACGGTGTGAGTAATATCCAAAAACAGAGTTTTGCCGTCTGCTCTTATGTCCTTTTTGAAACGGATCAATTCAAGCGGCTTTGACTGAGGAAGATCAAGATAAAACCGAAATTCAAATGATTTTTGCTTCTTAGCCTTGAGATCAATGATTCTAAGCACAGCCTCCTCAAGTTTGGACTCCATCAGGGAAACTCCACGTTTGACCATAGGAAAAGCAGGGGATAACTCCATTTCAGATTCACCGTCGAGTTCATAATCGCCAAATCCGGGAAAATGAAGATGAAAAATACTGCGTGAGAGCTCTCCTATCAAATTGATCTGCATCAAATCGCCAGCTACGATGGGGTCAGACTCATTGGATAGAACAACCATCATTTTCGTCAACGCCGCTTCGGGTGTCATATCCATCCCGCTGACCAAGCCCGCATTGAGCAGACCCGTACTTGTTTCATAGAGTCCCATTTCGACCTCACCAGACCAACACTGTGTCACATCGACAATGAGCTTGCCTTCAGCGATCGAACTGGAAAGTACTTCAAGAAACTCAGGTGAGCTAGGTGCATTGCCAGCCCCAAAACCCTTGAGGATCGCTCCCCGCAGTCCCCGCGTGCTTAGAATGCCTTTTAGAAGGTCCATGCTCATGCCAGGGAAAAGGTCTAGTGCAGCTACATTGGACTCAAGTTTCGCCTGGGTTTTTAATGGCTTGGATGGAGGCTGGGAACAGTAGTTCTCATCCATAATAATTCGCTTGGCACAACGAGCCAGCGGGGGGAAATTCGGTGTTGAAAACGCCTGGTAATCCGAAGCACTGGTCTTGGTAGAACGATTCCCCCGCAAGAGAAAGTCGCGAAAAAATACACAAACTTCGGGGATAAAACTCTTTCTTAGATAGGAGGATGCGGCCAATTCGACAGCCGAAACCAAGTTTTGGATTGCATCGGATCGGGGTCTTCCCATGGGACGTTGCGCCCCGGTTAGAATGACGGGTTTGCCAAGATTCTCCAAGAGATAGGACAGGGCGGAAGCTGAATAAGCCATGGTGTCCGTACCATGAAGAATGACAAAGCCCTCAAACTCATCATACCGAGCCTGAATTGTCTTGGATAATTCAAGCCAATGCTCTGCTGAAATATTGGCAGAATCAATGGGTTCATCCCAATCTTCCACCTCGACTGGCAGCCATTGTCCTTCGACCATCAACGCTTTGCGGTCTGGGTCATACCCCGGAATCCAATTCATCAAGGGAGCTAGGGCAGGAGTTGGCGCAAGGGCACTGCGCGGATCTAAACGATCCACTGGAACACAGCCAATGGTACCCCCGGTATAGAGAATCAGAACCGGCTTGACCCTCATTTTGCCTTACGAAATTGCCAGCTCAGTTGTTTCTGTACCGCTGCAGAAATGACGTCGAATACAAAGAACCGCTTCAACAACCAGCCAAAGTGCCAGGAAAAAGAGAAAGACACCCACGGCCAGCAGGGGCCACTGTGCTTTGGCGTAAAAAATCCCGATATTGGTCCACATCGCTATCAAGGTGCTACCCAAAAGAAAAAACATGGGAAGACCCGTATAGATCCAAGGTCGCCCTCTTTGCATTAGATAGATGGTTATCACCAAAAGAGCTAATCCAGCCAACAACTGATTTGTGGTTCCAAAAAGCTGCCAGAGTGCTAATCCGGCAGGTTTTCCATCTACCTTATAAAAGGCGAAAAACCCGATAGCCGCTACGGCCGCCAGGCTGGAAATATAACGGTTTTTCATAAGACCGAAATTGATGGTTTCAGACATTTCCTCAATATTATAGCGCAAGAGTCGCGTGGCACTATCAAGGGAGGTCAAAGCATAACTCACGACGATGATGCTAATAAATGATGTAGCTGTCAGGTTATCCATGCCAAGCCCCACCAGAAATGTGGCGGCTCCATTGATAAAGACCCCCACTTTTGCTCCTAGCCCTTGAACACTGCTCCAGTCTGCATAATGCTGCAGCCACTTCTCAGAATTCATCATTCCCGCAGTGGTGGCTAAAACGGCAATCAAACCAAGAAGGGACTCACCGATCATGCCGCCGTAACCCACTAATCTGGCATCTGTTTCTTTGTCCAACTGCTTGGCTGTGGTTCCACTGCCAACAAGACTATGAAACCCACTGGCCGCGCCACAGGCAATTACAATGAAAACAAAGGGAAAAATACTCGGACTGCCCTCGACATCCAAGCGCAAAGCCGGTGCAACAAAATCCGGCTGAATCCAGAAAAAGCCCACATATAGCCCGGTTAATCCCACGTAGAGCAAAAGTGAATTGAGAAGGTCACGTGGCTGGAGTAAAAACCAAACCGGAAGGACTGATGCCAGAAAGGCATAGACCAAAAGTACGCGACTCCATCCTGCGACATCTGGAGCTTTTTCCACACTACTCAAGCCTAGTGAGGCTACTACCTCAGGGTCCTTGGCAATGAATATTAGTACCAAGGTTAGTACAAACCCGATAGGAGCCAAAGTCTGCCAGGAAAATCCTTTTTTGTAGACTAGCCATCCAATTACACAGGCCACAGCCATAAGACCAAAAGAAGGGATCACAGCCTGAGGGAAATGAATTGCTGCCTGTTCGGGTGTGGCTGCCGGGGAGAACAAAAAGGCAATAACGAATACGAAAACACCCATGGCCAGAGCTACCAAGAAGAAGATAATAAAATGCATCAGAGTCTTAGCCCGCGGTCCCATGATGCCTTCAGCTACCTTGCCAATGCTCTGACCCTTGGCGCGAATACTGACTACCAAAGAGCCAAAATCATGGACACAGCCTACAAATAACGCACCCAGAACCACCCAACAAAGAGCCGGACCCCACCCCCAGACCACGGCCACGGCAGGCCCCAGCATAGGAGCCAGACCGGCAATAGATGCGTAATGATGACCAAAAAGAACAAATTTATTCGTGGGAACATAGTCCACGCCGTCCTCAAGCTCATGAGCGGGAGTCACGGCATCTTCACGTAGTCCAAAAATTTTACTGGCCAGGAAACGACTGTAAAACAAATAACCCAGGGCATAAGCCAAAAGCGCCAAAGCGGCAGGAATGGTTGCATTCATCAGGTTCCTCCTATGGGGGGGGGATTATACCACAGGTGGGAAGAAGAAAATCACCACAGCGTCATCCTCTCCCCCACCTTCGTCATCCTACGGCTTGACCGGGGGATCCATCTTTTCTTCATCTTGTCTTCAGCCTTTCTTCATTCTGGATTCTGACTCCTGTATTCTGTATTCTGTCTCCTGTTAAAACTATGAACTGGCTTTCTATTCATCAGGTAAGTAAACAATACGGTGTCAAAGAGGTGCTGTCTGAGGTTACCTTTGGCATGGAGCAGGGCCAGAAAATTGGCCTGGTGGGGGCCAATGGTTCCGGAAAGTCCACCCTAATTAAGATCATCATGGGGCTTGAGTCGCCAGATTCAGGTACGGTACACCGTAATAAGTCCATTCGATTCGCCTCTTTAAGTCAGGAACCCGATCTCACGGAGAGCAATACGGTTTTTCAGGAAGTCCTTGAGGAGAGAAGCGAAGAACTCACTCTTTTGGAAGACTACCATACGCTTAGTGCTAATCTTGGGGCTGATAGTCCCTCTCAGATGGAAGATTTAGAGAGACTGCAAGAGAGACTTGAAGCCCTGGATTGCTGGGATCTGGAAAACAGGGTCAAACAATACCTCAATCAAGTGGGCATCACTGACCTGGATCGACGTATCGCTAATTTGAGCGGGGGCGAAAAAAAGAAGATTGCCCTGGCTAAACTTTTCATCAATAAGGCTGAATTCTTGCTTTTGGATGAACCTACTAACCATCTGGATACCCAGACCATTGAGTGGCTGG
>CAZRLV010000038.1:7570-9205 GCA_964600955.1 uncultured bacterium | reverse complement strand
AAATGCTCAAGGAATTTCAAGGCGCACTACTTTTAATCACTCACGATCGTTATTTTCTCACACATGTTACGGATGCTATCGCCGATCTGCGCAAGGGTTGCCTCAAAGTCTACCCCGGAAATTACCAACGCTATTTGCAAAATATTTCCCATGAACAGGAGGTGGAATATCGTACCCAGAAAAACACTCTCTCTTATATCCGCCGTGAATTGCAGTGGGTTGAAAAAATGCCAAGAGCAAGAGGCACAAAGTCACGTTCAAGACTGCAAACTTTTCACGCCGCCAAAGAGGGGGTTTCAGAGGCAAAAGCACTCGATATCAAGCCCCTCAAAGAATTTCAGTTCGGTCTGCACAAAAGATTGGGTAACACTATTTTAGAGTGGGGACAGCTTGGGAAAAAATTTGATGACTGGTTGTTTAGAAACTCGACGCATAAGGTTTTGGACGGAGAAAAAATTGGCATCATCGGACGTAACGGAGCCGGTAAATCAACATTTATCAAGGTGTTTTTAGAAGAACTAAAACCCGATGAAGGTTGGATTGAAAAGGGACTGCACACAGAGTTTTGTTATTTTGATCAGGCTCGCCTAACTCTAAATAACGAAGACACAATTCTGGAGTCCCTCAAAGAACTGGGTGAAACTATTCATCTTGAAACCAGGCGCTACCATATCCATGCCTATCTGGAGAGATTTCATTTTCCAAAGGAGTCCTTCAAAAAAAAGGTTAAACTTCTTAGTGGTGGGGAAAAAGCCCGCCTGCTTCTGGCAAAGTTGGTGGCTTCCAAAGGAAACTTCCTGGTTTTGGATGAGCCGACCAATGATCTGGATCTAGACACTCTGAGAATTCTCGAAGAAGCCATCTGTGCCTACCGAGGGTGTGCCTTCATTATCTCTCATGATCGCTATTTTCTGGATCGTACCTGTAACGCCATCTTGGAAATTGGAGATGAGCAAACTCCACTTTATTCTACGGGAAGCTATAGTCATTTTCGCTGGGTCAAGGCCAATCAGGAAGGCCAAAAGGCTGAAAATAAACCCCAAAAGCAGCAACCTGCAGCCAAACCCAGAGCCAAAAAACAAAAATTTGGCTATAAGGAAACTCGTGAACTCCAAGAGCTTGAACCTGCCATCGAAGAACTGGAAGAACAAATTAAAGAGCTTGAATCAAAACTGGAGCAACCCCTAAGCCCTGAAGAATACAAACCTCTCGGAGAAACCCTCCAAGCCAAAAAAACCACCCTAGAAAAAGCCTACCAACGCTGGGAAACCCTGGAAGCTATGAGGGAAGAATGAAATCAGATTTCTTGATCCCTACTTCCCCGACAACCCGAAAAACGAGCTGATTTTTCCCAGGCATTCCTTGGCATAGGATTTTACGGCATCTACCGAAGCCTGGCCTTCGGAGTCCACCATCTCTTGAGTTTTGGCTTTTCTCTGAGCCATGATTTCGGCCAATTGTCTTCCCAGTTCGGGTTTGGAGCGAATGACAGGGGTCAGGGATTTTTTGGGAACTTCAATGAGCTGGCAATCAAGCGTGGAAACCACGCTAGCTGTCCTGGGTTCACCCGTTAAAAGCGACATTTCCCCAAAGCAAATACCTTCTCTCAGGCGAGCTACTTCCAGGGGATCATCG
>CAZRLV010000038.1:0-7560 GCA_964600955.1 uncultured bacterium | reverse complement strand
ATTTGTACAGCAACCTCGCCAATGGTGATCACAAAAAGGGAATCTCCTGAGTCTCCCTGACGAATGATCAAGGATTCAGGTGGCAACTCAAGAACCGTGATAAAAGTCGCAATAGATGCCAGATCCTTACGGTCCAAAGGCGCGAAGATCTCCAGACGTTCAAGCTGGGCAATAATCGCCTCATCCTGATCGTCCTCCTCAAGAATCTCCAATTCCTCCTCAGTAGACAAAACTCTGAGCTGTTCAAGCTTTTTACGGGCCAGATCTTCAAGAGGCTTAAGATCAAGATGGTCCTCGATCGCCTTATCCAATAGCCAATGAAAGGGCTCGACGGCCTCCACAGAGTCCATTTGGCTCAAAATACTCCTCAGATGCTCCAAAGCCGTTTCAGGTTGGGTTTCATGGATACCCAAGAGGGCAGCGATGCAAACTCTTTCATCAGGGTCCTGAAGAAAATTCTTAAAAATCTCCTGAATCCTTGCGCTGACTTCATGCTTATAATTCAGGGTTGCCAATCCCTCCAGGGTATTGGCCCGAAGACGGGCGTCCTCATGCCAGAGAAATTCTTCCAAGAGCCTAACTACACGAGACAGGTCCAGGTCCAGGTCCTTGCTGACATAAAGTTCAGGCAAAAGTTTTACTAGAAAAGAGAGCACAAATTCATCCTGCTCAAAACTAAGCGCCGCGATGCCCCATTCAAAGAGGCAGGTTTTTCGCCCTGAGACAGAAAGTGCTTGATGCAGCCACTCCAGCTTTGTGTCCCTGCGTGATTTCAAAAATAAATTGAGGCTGGGCCGGCTTTCCATAAAGAGTTTGGGCTTGATCTCTTCTTTCCAAATTCCCGCTTTTTTGAAGTGCTCCGAGACTTTGCGAGCAACAACCCTGAGCTTGGGATCATCGGTTTCCAATTGACTTACGAACCAGGCAATGATCGCTTTATGCTCGGTGGTCACGTGCTTTAAATAGGAATTGATCAGAAAGACCTTCTCTTTGATGGGTCGATCTGCCTTCATCTGGACTAAAAAAGCCTTGGGGTCAAAAACCGAGATTTTGGATAAAAGATTATGATCAACCCAGACCAGCCATCTTTTGCAACAGGTCTTCCATTCCTTGGAGTGGGTTTTACGCAGTTCTGTTTCCAAAAACTGTTTCAGTTCAGGGAGATTTTCCCTGGAATGGGCATAAAGTTTAAGAAGAGAAGTTTTTTTTCGAAAGTTCTTTGCTTTTCGAATCTGGGCTAACATGGCTTGTCTCCCAGCCGTCGGAGAAAGGCGACCCTAAGCCCTTCATACGAAGAATATCGACTGGATGACTATTATTCCGAAGAGAGTCAAAATAAACCTTGCAACCGACACCCTCCGTCATCCTACGACTTGATCGGAGGATTCATCTTTTCTTCCGTCTTTCTTGCTAACTTCTTGGTTAGGAGCGGTTTACAAAACCAAGCTTCCAGTCTTTCTTTTTGCGAAGTTCTCGGAGGGACTCACGAAATTCCAAGCGAGTACGCTTGAATTTTTTGGAGGCAGCCTCATGACTAAGATCGCCCTCTTCACAGAGTTCAAGGATTGTGTCGATGCGTCCCTCCAGAGTAGATAGCAACCCATCGATCTCGCCTCCAAAAGTCTCAAGAATTTTTTTCTGCCCCGCAGATTCGTTCTGCTCAGTTGCACTTTTTGAATCCTTGGTTTTACAGGATCCTGCACCCCGGTCCATACCCATAAACTGTGGCCCCATGGACTTGGCTATTTCACCGGCAACATTTTGAAAAATCTTCTTTCCAGCTTCGGAACTCATAAACTCATTGGGAGATTCACTCTGCGCCACATCAGAGTCTCCACTCATGCCTGGTACAAAGGACCTAGCAACGGACTGTGCAATTTCATCTGCAACGGATTTATAAATTTCACGTCCCGTCTCTGATTGCATAAAGTCATTCGAATCAGATCCTGAGCCTCCATCGGATGACTGAACTCCCGAGCGCATTTTCCCTTCGACTTCTTTGGCTACCTTGTCTGCGATATCTTTAAACATTGTCTGATCCATCATCTCCCCCTTGTTAATCTAATTCTAATGGAGCAAAAAATTAGATGCAATCGCCATAATGAGTTAGACTATAGCAGTTTTCAAAATATTCCCCGATATCATCATGGTCGTAACCTTTAGATTTTTTGTTTTTTTTATACTGATTTATCTTGGGTCCAGGGCCGTTTCTACGGCTCAGGAATCCATCTCACGTCTCATGCAGTCCTGCCAAGAACTCCTTGACGACGGGTATTATCGAGATGGACTTGAGCTTGCTGACCGTCATCTCAAGCAGGTTCGTATCCGTTATGGAGAGAATCATGTACAAACTGCCAATGCCCTTTTCCTCTATGCGAAATCTCTAAGAAAGAATGACCGATTCAAGCAATCCCTCGAGATTCTGCACCTGGCGCAAGGTCTGGTAAAGAATCTGCCCCAAGGCCGAGGGCTTCTCAATGCTGAAATTCAGTTAATCCTGGGCCAAGTCTATCGCGAACTTGCCCATTTCCAGAAAAGCCGCGCACTTTTAAAATCAAGTCTTGAGAATTTTGAAAAACTGGATGCCGATCCTTATTGGCTCAGTCAAGCTGATTATGCCCTGGCCCTGCTGGCTTATGACACCGATCACCTTTCGCAGGCGAAACAATACGCCACCACAGCCCTGCACAAACTCTCTCACCCCCTGAGTCATCCTGTTCAGAGAGCCAGGATCATGCGCGATCTAGGCTGGATTGCATTTGATCGCGGTGAAATGAAAGAGATGCGACAAGCTTTGGACCAGGAAGTCCAAATTCTAGATCGGAATGTCAAGAAAAGCCACCCAGACTGGGCTATGGCTCTCGAATCCATGGCCGTGGTGGGTGTCGTTTCTGGGAATTTATCATCACCGCTGCCTCTGATTGAAAAGGCTCTACAAATCCTTGAATTACGGCTGGGAAGAAGCCATTCCCGTCTGGCTGAAACCCTGGCGCTAAAAGGGCTATTTCTTCAGACTCTGGGAGAGCTAAAAGGGGCGAAAAAATCCTTTAAACAAGCCGTGAATATTTTAGTAAAAGTCTACGGAGAGAGCCATCCACAACTGATTAAGCCTCTAAGTTCACTCTCTAAGATTCAGGTCAGAATGGGGAATATTTCAGCCGCTGAAAAGCTTCTTAACATGGCGCGACAAATTCACTCGGATCATTTTCCCATAACCCATAGTGGACAGGTATATTTGGACCTGGATCAAGCGCATATACTTTCCCTACAAGCCCGCTACTTTAAAGCTGAGTCTCTATACAAAAAATCACTGCGTCTTCTGGTTGAAAAACTAGGACCTACCAGTGTTCGTGTAGCTGCGGTCAACAGGGACCTGGCTTTACTCTATAAGGCCCAGGGTCGCTATTCTGAGGCTATTGATCTTGAGTTAAGCCGCTTAACAACCCTCAGAGAAGCTCTCGGACTCGGGCATCCGAAGATATCTCAGGTGATGGGCCATATCGTCAGCCTATATTATGAAATGGACAGTCTGGCGCATGCACAGGAGTTTGCCATCGCTATGGTGGACGATTTGATCGATACTCATGGAGAGGATCACCCTGAGGTTTTGGCACGAATTGGCCATCTTGTTTTTATGGCCCAGATGAATAAAAAGCCGAAAATCGCCATCAAGTATTTTAAGATTGCCCTTGGAATCCAAAGAAGAAATTTCGGATCCACTCATCCTGAAGTTGCCCAGACTCTTTCCAAGATGGCCGGTATTTTACGCCTTCTTAAACGCGAAAAAGAGGCTGTTTTGCTTGAAAAAGAAGCAGGGCTGATCCATATGGGCGGCAATCCAGGTGATAAAGATCTGCTTTTCCCCGCTCCTCAAAAAAGGCGTTAAAAGCAATGGTCCCAACCCTGCTGTTTTTAGGATTTCTGGCCGCCCTCATCACATCTATGATTTCCGCCATCATCGGAATGGGAGGGGGAATCACCCTGCTAGCCGTGATGATTGTCTTTCTGGAATATCCAGCGGTAATCGCGATCCATGGATGTATCCAACTAGTCAGTAATATTTCCAGGAGCGTGCTCTTTTTACGTTGGGTGAATTGGAGGGTCTTCCTCAAATTTCTTATGGGTGCATTGCCCATGAGTTTTCTGGGGATCACTGTTGTTCAAGGGGTTAACCCCGAGATTCTTAAAACCTCCATTGCTGTATTCATCCTATTTTCCCTCTATTTTCCGATTCGAAAATTAGCCGTCACGCATTCTCTGTCAGGGTCTTTTCTCTTAGCAGGGATGCTGGCTGGAAGCGTCTCACTTATCGTAGGGGCAACAGGTCCTTTGATCGCACCTTTTTTCCTGGTTTCTGAGATGAAAAAAGAAGAAATCATAGCCACAAAAGCCATCTGTCAGGCCTTTATCCATATTCTAAAGATCATTCTCTTTGGTCTGATCCTCAACTTTGATTTTCAGGAATATTCCATGCTCATTTTAGTCATGTCCATCGCAGTAATCATAGGAACCTACCTGGGCAAAACCATCCTCTCACGCTACGTATCCGAAAGAGCCTTTCGTTTACTCTACCAGGGTTTCCTGACTCTAATCGGATTGAAACTCCTATTGTTTGGCTAGAAGCTCTTCTCAGCTATCAATGTTCGCCCCCCCATCGTCATGCCTCAACCAGGGATGGGACCATGGAGGTTTTATCATTTTTTCTAGTTTATTCTCTCAGTCTTCGTCATTCTCCGACTTGATCGGGGAACCCATCTTTTCTTCTTTTTCTCCTGACTTATGGATGCTGTCTACTGTATTCTCGTCATCATCTAGTTCTTTCCCCCAGGAGAAGGTTTGGGGATGAGCCTGGGTTATACGTGGCCTAATATTGTATTCCCGACATGGTGGCGGTAAGATCGGGATATGTCTGCCACCACAGCTGTTATTGCGGCTTATGCCATTGAGGCACTTTTGCATGCTAGTCACCTTTGTCATGGATTTTCCACTTGGGAAGGCAATGCGATTTTAGTCAGTCAGAAGGTGGAAGATCGTGAGTCCTTTGGTTATAGTTTTCACCCTGTAACCATCGCTTTCACCTCAGAGGCCCCTCAGGCCTGGATTTTCGAACCCACACCACCGAGTGAAATTCTGTGATCCCAGACTGGAAAAATAGTCTGTATTCAGATGGGGGGCCTGATTTTCTAGAGCCAGAATACCCACTTGCCGGTTCCAAGGTTCAAATTTCGATTCGGGTTTTAAGTCAAAACCCAATCCGCAAAATTCTGATTCAACTCAGTCAGAAAGGGGAAAGACATCTTCAGATCCTTGAGGCAGGTACCCAATCAGGGATTTACCAGGGTTTCAAAACCCAGATCAAACTGAAGGATTCCTCTACGGCCTATCATTTCATTCTAGATACGAAAGAGGGGGTTTTTTACTATACCCAGGCCGGGTTATCGCGCGTCCCAGGTGAAGCCCAGCACGATTTTCGAATCTTGACTGCATTTAAAACCTCTGATTGGGTGGAAGGCAGAACCTTTTATCAGATTTTTCCCGATCGTTTTTTCCGTGGCGACCCAGATCTGACACCGCGTAGCGGTGAATATTCGTACCGTGGACACCCCTGCACTAAGATGAATTGGGACGAGAAGCCTTTGGAGTTTAACCAGGGTCGTTGTCTGGATTTTTTTGGAGGCGATCTTCGAGGAATCATCTCCAAGTTGGATTATCTACAGGATTTAGGCGTATCTGCCCTCTACCTTAACCCGATTTTTCAAGCACCGTCACATCATAAATACGATTGCCAGGACTATCTATCTGTTGACTCTCACCTTGGGGGTAACCAGGGTCTGCAAGATCTGATGCAACGGGCAAAAGAGCGAGATCTTCGCATCATTCTGGATATTTCAGTCAATCCTACCGGTAGTTCGCATCGCTGGTTTAATCAGGAGGGGATTTACGGCAAATCGCAAGGGGCATTCCATGACCCAAAAGCACCTGAGCGCCAATATTATTTCAAACGGGGCAGGGGGTTTCATCACTGGGCTGGAGTGGATTCCCTGGTTACCCTCAACTACGGTAGCAAGGCTCTGCGAGACGAAATTTACGGCAACCCAGACGCGGTGCTCAAACACTGGCTGAAGCCTCCCTTTGAAATCGACGGGTGGCGCTTTGATGTGGGGCATTCCATGGCAAGAGAAGGGCAGGGACCGCCCTATCTTGAAATCTGGCGTGAGATTCGATCCCAGCTCAAAAAGGTCAACCCGAACGCCTGGCTCATGGCAGAGTTTTGGGACGACCCTTTTGAGTTTTTGCAGGGAGACTGCTGGGACGCATCTATGAATTACTACGGTTTTTTACGACCCGTGCGTCGTTTTCTGGGCGAGACGGACTGGGTTCTTAAGGGTCAGGTCACACCCCAGAAAGGCTGCACCGCCAAAGAGCTAAAGACCTCGCTTGATCTGGTGCGCACCAAGCTCCCGTTTCAAATCCAAAACCAACAGTTCAATCAGCTCGGTTCGCATGATATCCACCGTTTTCATAATGTTTCGGGGTTTGATTTTACAAAGCATCGACTCGCCGCGATTTTATTGATGACCTATCCTGGGGTTCCTTGCATTTATTACGGAGACGAGCAAGAACTTGACGGACACTTAAAATCCAACGAAGGTTTCCGCTATCCCATGCAATGGTTTGACGGACAGGAAACTGAGCCCGTTTTTATTCTCTATCAAAAGCTCGCAAAACTGAGGCAAAAAACCAAAGCCCTGTCTTGTGGAGGCTACAAGGTGCTTCATTGCCAGGGAAGAGTTTTAGCTTATGCCCGATTTCTGGGTCAGGACTGCGTAGTGATTCTGGTTTCTATGGAAAAAATAAGCCAGGAAATTGATCTACCGCTAATTCTCGCCGGGGACTTTAAGGTTAAACCAGAGTTTCGGGAGCTATTTAAAAACCACCCTCCCTTGAAATTCTCCACAAAATCAAAAAAAGTCAAAATTCCAGAGAAATCAGGACTTATTTTTTCAAATACCTGAAACATTCCATAACAGAATTTGTAGTCTCGTACATGCGGCGAACCTATCTTTTTGCGACCTTTTTGGTTCATCGCGGATTAGCGTCCAACGGGTGAAAGAGATGATTTTCGCCAATTCAGGCTGTTCCTTCCCTCGGTGTAGCGGGGTCGAGGCGAATTCTATGGCAATCCAACATTCTGCTCTTCTCATTGATCTACTATCTTGGAATAATGTGGCGCGGAGACCACCAGAAAAATGTGGACGCTAGATTACGAAGAGCCCAAAACATGAAAATAAATCCAAAAAAATGTTTGACATATTTCAGATCTGTGTTACTCTGTAAGGCTTTCAAAACGAACGGATAGCAAAGAGAACTAAACCCCCAGGGGCAGGTTCAAAAGGCTAAAAGGGGAAGGCTCCGGGTAACCGGGACCGGCTTGAAATCAGGAATAAAGCCTTGAAGTTCATGCCTACTGAGAAGCTTGCTTCACGGTAGACAAAGAACAAGAAGGCACACTCTGGAAGCAGAGTAAGACTGGTAACTGGCTTAAAACCCTAAAAGCCC
>CAZRLV010000037.1:0-16232 GCA_964600955.1 uncultured bacterium | reverse complement strand
TACTGTAAACTCCACCGTCTGACCTGCCAGAGCCCTTAGAGCTGCAGGCACGGCATTACTGGTATCATAGCCTTCGGCACCCACGGTAAAAGGCATAGGTTCACTGGGACCTTGTGAGTCTCCCGATGGTGCCTTGACGGCCACGGTCAAAACATACTGACCGTTAGAAGCATTGGAAGTGGATTCTGGACCAACGGTTACCGTGGCTCCATTGATTCGATCTCCGGTAACCCGGTCGATGAGATTAATGATCACCGTACCGTCTCCCTCAGGGGCCTTACTCACCAAAGTGACATTGGGCGCCGTCACCGTAGCCCCGGTTTCAACAAAAACGCGCACCGTGTCTTCACCGATGGCGGTTTGAGTGCGCGAAGTTCCCTTTTCAGTTGTGATCGGCTCAAATCCGTCCTTCTGGAATCCAAGAGTATACTTCCCTACCGCGAGCGTCGGTAGAACATACTGTCCATTACCGTCTGAGACGCTGGTCCTAATGGTTTCAGGCGACCCATCAAAAACCGCGACCACACTCACTCCCGGCTCAGGCGCTTTGGTTAACGATCCTCCGGCCTGATTGCTAAATACCGTGCCCCGAATCGTTCCGTTTCGAACTCCGGCATCGGAACATCCCATAAGGGCCATGAGAACCATGGCCTGTAGAATAACAATTGCTTTGTACTTTTTTTTCGTAAATATAACCACGAGAAGCCTCCTCCTGAGGACCACCCATTCAATACTAGCCCACACCAAGGGTTGCAATACTCTTTGAGTTTCGGCATGTTTTGTAGCCAGAGTAACAGAATTGACATTCTTTTTAGATCCCTTGGTATTTTTGTCATGCGTCCAAAAAACTCGCTGTTCATCCGAGATTTACGGCCGGATTCATGCTAAATTGAAACCCACAATCTAGGGAGACAATCTCATGAAACTCATCTTGATCTTTCTCTTTCTGGCCGAGGTCCTGATGGTCCTCTCCCAGGTCGGAAGTATCCATTTTCACTACCGCAGCGAAGCCATACCCTATTTCGCCAGACTGATTCAGAGACAAGCGCCCACTGCTGAATCAAGGACTGGCAAAAAACAAAGATTTGCCCGCAAAATTCCAGCGGCGGCGTCTGAAGACGATAGTGTTTCTAATTTTGAGAATATGCGTAAAAATCAGCTGGGCAAACTGGATTTGATTAATAATTTACATCCTATGGCTGAATCCAAGGCGCAAAAAAAACAAAGGGAAAATAGACGTCCCATGCGGCTTCCCAGACCACCGCGCGATTTCAATGTTCTCATTCGAGCTTATAAGGAAATTTTCCAGGAGATGAATCCAAGTTATGGAATGGTCTGGCTTCGTACCCAGATTCCTCTACCGCAGGCTGTGAGAATTGCCCTTTTCGCCCCCATTATTTGCATGCCATTTTTTATGCTTGGCGGTCTGAGACGGAAAATGACGGTACATAATAGCTACGACAAGTTTCTGAAATCTCTGCGAGGAGTTTGGTTTCATAAAATCACCGGATATCAAAATTTTGCAGCTTCCTGGGAACACTGGAAAAACACCGGAATTCAACTCAAATTTCAAAAAGAGCGCAGACCCTTGAAACTCAAATGGTTTCAAATTCTGGTCAAAGAGGGGCAACCCCGCGCAGCCTTGAACTGGGGCACTCATCTCTATTCTCAAGACCCCAAGGATGAAAAATTCGACCGTCAATTTTGTCAGCTTCTTCTAAGCCTCAATCGTGCAGTGGACTTTAAGTTTTCCAAGGTTTTAACCTGGTATCTCAAAGAAACACGGAACGATACGGATGCTCAACGAGTCTGGGACCAGACTCTTGAACCCTGTAGGCAGGAAAGGCTAGACCCTGACGTAAAAGCACTGGCCCAGACCGTGGCAGAGATTACAAATTGCCCTGAAGTGAAAGAATTTCTAGAATTTAGAAGCTAAGTCTCCAAAATATCAATGAGTCTTAGTTGGATTTGACGCTCTCTAAAATAGTTATAGGATAAATACCCTACCACCCTGGTGCTGTTTTCAAGGGCCTCGGCCTCCTCACCCAGACCAAAGCCAATCCCTGAGACAGAGCGTCCATTGGAGTCCGACAAACGAAAGGACAATTCCTTACCCTCACGACCCACGCGGCGCACACTTCGAACCTGGTAGTCTTCCAAAAGACAGATGGGACGCTCAAAACTCTGTCCAAAGGGCTCCAATTCGTTCAAGGCCTTCATAAATTCGTGATCTACTTCCTTGAGCTTTAGGCAGAAGTCATAGGTGGGATCAGCCGCCTTCGTTTCTTCCTCTGAGGCATCGGGAATTGGCAAAGCTCTGAGGTTCACCATGAAATCTTCAAAATTTTCGGGTTTTAATTTCAATCCAGCAGCCTCTCGATGCCCTCCGAAACTTTGCAATGATCCTGAAGCTTTTTGGAGTAACTCCTGAAGATGTAGCCTCCCGCCTCCTCTGGCTGAACCACTCATCAATCCTTCTGGCGATCGCCCCAGGGCAATAACTGCCGCCCCCCTGTCCTCGGCCAGCTCAGAAGCCAAAAGCCCTAGAAGTCCTAATTCTCCCCCACAGGTATCCACGACCAGAAGGGGGAAAGGAGAACAGTCGTAGAACTTGACCTCGGGACTCTGCTTGAGACGCTTCAGTCGATCCTGACGTTCGCGGTTTAGGGAATCAAGATAGGTACCAAGACGATGAACTTCATCTTCCCTGACAGCCGTGAGAAACTCAAAGGCCGTTCGAGGGCTTTCAAGTCTGGACGCAGCATTTAAGCGCGGGGCCATCTTAAAACCAACATGCTCCGTTGAAAAAGGCTCCTCTAGGTCCAAGTTCAGCAATTGGGACTGCCAGAACTTAGAGAGAAACGGCAAGGGACTCGTGCGCATATGCGAGAGCCCCCAGTCTACGAGGATGCGATTTTCACCCAGGAGGGGTACAACATCAGCGACCGTACCCATGGCAACATAATCAATACAGTTTTCCATGGTAGCTATGTATTCCGTCGAATCAACACCAAGCCGCGCCGCTAAAAGAGCTTGAATAAATTTATAAGACACCCCGCTGCCCGCCAGATCCCTAAATGGATAATCACCCAGCTTTGGATTCACCACAGCTACGCAGTCCTCTAGCCCCCCCTCAGGAAGATGGTGATCTGTAACAATGACATCCATCCCAAGTTTTCTGGCCAGAGAGATCTCTGTGCCGCTCCCCATCCCGCAATCGGCTGTGATGATCAGGTTCACTCCGCTTTTGGCAAAGCTCTCAACCGCCTGAGTATTTAGCCCATGGCCTTCTGTAAAACGGTTTGGAATATAGACTTCGGGCTTAAAACCAGGCCTGGCCTTTCGCAGCCCCCAATACAAAATAGAGGCACCACAAAGCCCATCCACATCAAAATCACCAAAAACCAAAACCTTTTGTCCCTGGTCCAGGGACTCCAGTGTACGCGAAACCGCCTTTTCCATCTGATGCAAAATCAAGGGATCATGCAGATCCTCACGGTCCTTTTTAGAGAATTTGTCGAACTCTGACTCAGAGCCCAAAAAAGGGCGCCTGCTGAGAAATTGCGAGAGGGATTCGGGCAAACCCCGAGCCCTTGCATAAGAACTGAAGCCCGGATTTACAGGCGAAGAATCCTCAACCCATGAACTTCCAGAAACCCCCTTCATGGATCGGGTCATACTAATTTAGCCTGTAGTGTATGAGCGGATGCCCCTGTAATTTCAACCTCAACCCTCTGCCCCTCAAGAGGCTCATCACTTCCCAGTACCACGGGCAAATTAGAATGGGTATAAGCTTTGTAGCGCCCCTCTCCTTTGCGAGCACGCGACTCAACCAAAACCCAGTGCTTCTGACCTACGCGAGCCAGATTACTTTGCTTTTGCAGGCCCATTTGAAGCTCAATCATACGCGACAATCGATTTTTGCGAACCGCCAGATCCAAAGCTCCTTCGCTCTGGGCTGCACGAGTCCCCTGGCGTTCGGAGTAGAAAAACATATAGGCCGTATCAAATCGAATCTCCTCAAGAAGAGACAAACTTGCTTCAAATTCTTCATCAGACTCGGTGGGATAACCACAAATCATATCTGTGGATAGAACAACCCCTGGGATTTTCTCACGTATCAGTCGCACAAGTTCCACATAGCTTTTGCGAGAATATCCACGCTTCATATGCTTCAAAACGCGGGTACTACCCGATTGGGCCGGAAGATGAATATAGGGGGACAAAGCCTTGTACCTTGCCAATACTTCAATCAAGTCGGAATCAAAAAATGCGGGGTGTGAAGTCAAAAAGCGAATCCAGGGGTCAGGAAACTTCCTTGCAGCCTGTTCAAGCAATCCCGCAAACTTAAGGGAACCGCTACGATAAGAATTGATGGTCTGACCCAGGAGAGTTATATCTTGAACACCGCTGGAAACAAGATTCTCAAGCCGCGAAAAAATTTCTTCGGGAGAAAAGTTGGACTCGGGCCCCTTGGCCGTAGGAACGATACAGTAACTACAAGCCAGATTGCAGCCTCTTTGAATCGGAAGAAATGTTTTCAGGGGAGTATCTTCACCCTGACGAATATACTCATAAACCGAATACCGCTCAAAATCTCTGGCGGTTACGTCCCGTAAAACCTCTGGAATGGTTGAAAGTTCCTGGGGTGAAACCAGAAAATCAATCTCTGGATATGCCTTAAGTAAGCGCTCTTTATGGGGCTCAACCATACAGCCCATCACACCAATTTTTTTCTTGCGATATTTTTTTTTCTGCGGAACCAGGTTTTTCAGACGATTAAAAACTTTAACATCGGCATGATCACGAACCGTGCAGGTATTTAAAATCACAACCTCGGCCTGATCCGCGCTGTCGATCAGATCAAATCCGGCCCCTTTGAGCATTTTTTCAAGAGCCAGACTCTCGTAGATGTTCATTTGACATCCGTAGTTTAAAACACAAGCCGAATTTTCTGTCATCATCCCCATAGCCCCACCACAGCCAGCAACGCAGGGTAACATAAAAAGACAGGAGACAGGAGACAGGAGACAGGAGACAGGAGACAGGAGACAGGAGACAGGAGAGGATAAATTTCTGAGCTTCGCTGTCAAGCCTAAATGCTCAAAATATTAAATTCTTTCCCCATTCTGACTCCTGACTCCTGAATTCTTGATTATTGTCATCCTCTGGCTTGACCAGGGGATCCATTCAAATGGTCGAAAATCTAGGTCAAGCACGAGTTATCGGAGAGAAGAGGAAGATGGATCCCCCGATCAAGTCGGAGAATGACGATACCTACGGGAATTCATGCCCTTTGACGGCTTAACTAAACACCATTGCGATCGAGTCGTAGGATGACAGGAATTAAGAGGAAGTGGATTGGGAAAGTGGGCGGTGTTGGAACTATTTTTTCTGTGGTGTTTTGCGTACAGGAATTTTTTGCATAGAATGCCGATCAGAAAGGATAACTTCACGGAACAATTCTTCTAAATAATCGATGATCTGTCTCACAAGCGCACCTCAACACCTAACTACCCGCTATTTAGTATTATAAGCGGATTGACAGTAATTGCAAAGTCTTTACCCATGAAATTTAAAGAACGCATAGAGAATCGTCAGTTTTCTGTCACCATGGAGATTGACCCCCCCAAGGGCTCGGGTGTGAAAAAAATCATGTCCAAGATCGAATCGATCGCCCCCTTTGTTGATGCGGTAAACATCTCGGCATGCCCCGTTGCACAGCTACGCATGGACCCTCTCTCCTTCGCAATCCTTTTAAATCGACACCTTGATCTAGAGGTGATTTTGCATATCACCATGCGTGATTTATCCCTATTGGGCCTGCAGTCCCAGCTCCTGGGAGCCAGCGCCCTGGGTTATCATAATTTTCTGGTTATGACGGGAGATGCTGCCAGACATTCAGATATTAAAGAAACCAAGGGAGTTTTTCAGTCCAATTCTTTGCAACTTCTCAAACTCATGCGAAAAATGAATAAGGGACTCACCTCCTCCGAGAAAAAACTCAATAAAAAAACACGATTTTTTGTGGGCGCTACGGCCTGTCCAGGGGCCGTTAATCTGACACATGAAGTTAAGCGTATGCAAAAAAAGGTTGCGGCAGGCGTAGCCTTTTTCCAGACACAACCCTTGTTTTTGGAAAAAAACGTCAAAGTATTTCTAGACTATGCACAAGAAATTCAGACTCCGGTTTTACTCGGAACCATGCTTTTAAAAAGTCATGAAACCTCGATCTGGTTAAACTCAAAAGTACCGGGACTCTTTATTCCGGCTGAGATCCTCGAACGTTTCAAACTCAATGATACTCAGGACGAGGGCATTCAAATCGCTATTGATTTTTGGAAGTCCTCAAAGCATCACCTTTCAGGACTCCACCTCTTTCCTATGAATAATTATGAGGCTATGAAAGAATTGCTCCAGGAAATCCATTCATCCCGACCTAAACCCAAACCCTAGGGTAATTCCATGATGCAAACCGGCATCTACCTTTTTCGTATTTTTTTTCTCTCCGAAAAAAAGTTCCTGGCCTTTCCCATTGCAATTCTCAGTCTTGGACAGGCCCTGCTTTTTTCGTCATACTGTATTTTTTCAGGACTTCACAACGATTTCTTTCGCCAGATCCAGGTCAGCCAACCGCATTTGACTCTGAAGCCAGGGGCTCCTTATTTTGAGGACACCCAACCACTAATTCAGGCTTTATCCAGCTTTCAGGGCTTGCAAATCAAGCAAGTACTGCACTCCCAGGGGTTGGTTCAAATTAATGATCAAATCTCGGGCGTGCTTATTCAAGGGCTAGAACCCAAGGCCTTAAAAGAGCTATTTTCTGAAGACTCCCCGCAAGAAAATCAGGTTTACCTATCCAAATCTCTTTGTGACGAACTTGGAGCATTGCCGGGAAATGAGGGCGAACTGATACTTGCAGATGGAACCAGCCACTCCATCGTTTTAGGAAACTGGTTTGAAGACAGAGGATGGCAGGATCTGAGGTATACCGTTTACATGCAGCTCGGGACAGCACAGAAGCTGATTTATGGTGAAGCACTTGTGAATCGTGTGGACATTCAGATCCCCGGCTTCCAAAAACTCAAAAAGCTCAAGTCCTTCATTCTTGAACGTTTTCCAAATATTCATGTTCAGTCCTGGAAGGATCGCTTTAGTGAAACCCTTATTCTCTTTCAAGCTGAAAATCGTATCCATGGCATTTTGCTCGTTCTGCTGGCGCTGCTCACCGGCCTCAGTGTTTACAGCAGCTTCTACCTGGTTTTTTTACGCAAAAAGCGAGATCTGAGATCCTTAATTTTACTGGGCTATCCCCGCAAGAGGTTTTCACTCTGGCTTCAGAGTTGCTGCCACCTCATTCTTATCTCCTCGCTTGTCGGTGGGCTTTTCCTGATTTTGGTCATTCGATGGAGCCTTGAAAAATTTCCAGTTCCACTCCCCCAGTCTTTGTTTTATTCTAAATCCCTGCCTTTTGAATGGGAGTGGGGTTTCTTGGCCGTTCTTTGTCTCATGTTTTACAGCCTGGCCTGGATCTCATTGATTCATGCCAAAAATCGTGTTCTGGATTCAAAAGCTGAGATCAAACCAAAATGAGATCTTTTCAGAACTTTTTAATCGTTTTCCTGGGGCTTATCCAGCTGATAGCCACCTTAAACTCGGCTCCATCAAAAGCCGGTGTTGCCTCGCAGATTAATCCAAAAACCTATTTCAAGCCCGACTTAAGGCGTGTTGAAAAACAGCGCACCGGCATCATTTTTCGTGTCCTCAGTCCCAGGGCTCTGCAAAGAACTATCAACAACCCTTTTCTATCGAACCAACTCCCCTCAAATTCTCCCTTCGAACCTCTGACGCAGTATGAGGTCCTGACTGAAGATCGAGTTTTTCATTCCAACCCGTACGGCAAGATCAATCTTGTACCCATGCGCCCCGGATTTAAGCATTTTAAAGTTCAGAGTAAATCTTTGATCTCGGATCTTTTTTTGACCCTCCCTCATGCAAAAGTCATCCTGATCCAGGTCACACGATTTGGCCCCCGGCCCGGCCTCCCGGAAACCATCGTTAGCATGGGGGAGCTAAAGCGGCTTGAAAACCCAGAGCTAAACAAACTTCAACGCGAGGCGATACAGGTCTACTCTCATCTGGAGTCCTTTATATCTGGAAGCCTTGATCCCCTTGAATTTGTAAACCTGGATTACAGGGATGAAGTTGGAGGACATCGGGA
This sequence comes from uncultured bacterium, assembly GCA_964600955.1. Classification (GTDB taxonomy): domain Bacteria; phylum Muiribacteriota; class UBA6191; order UBA6191; family UBA6191; genus CAZRLV01. The sequence continues at coordinate 8,011 of CAZRLV010000037.1, read as the reverse complement.
CTTCTCCAAATATCTAAGAATTCTCTACCGCAAACTACGTGGATGCAAGATCACAAAAGTGGAGTTGAACCGAATAAAAACTGGCAAGATGCTTTCCTTTAGCGGCCGGGTTCAATGGCAGGGGAAAAGCTGGGAACCCTTTTTTCTACGCCTGCAAACCGACGAGGATCTAAAAATTCTGCGCTATGACCTGGATAAGCCCAGCCCTCAAAATTAAGAACTAGAGCAGTTTATATAATTATGTGGCTGTTTGATAAAGACCGGATCAATGACTGATGCGGCCCTGGCTTGCAGGTATGCCTTCCATAGCCATAAATTTCTGAAAAATGCTCTAAGGAGTGCGTGTCAGCTGCAACTGCATGGCTGAGTCATTCACTGAAACCTGAAAATCAGATCTCTCCAAGGTTTTTAGAGCCTGTTTTAAGATTAAAAAACGCGACTCTTTTTCCATGGCCAACTCCATACCGGGGTCAGCCAATGATCCATGCAAAACACAGGAAGGAGTTTTTGCGGTCTGTAGATAGGGGGGACCCAGGGGACACGAATCCAAATTCATAGAAGAGGATTTCATTTTGCGTATACACTCGCGAAACCGGGCCTTGTGGTATCTGGACTTGGCCTGCGTACTGAACTTTTCAATCTGATCCCAAATCGGCCCAAGATTCATCTGAAGATGTCCCAATCCATAAAGCTTCTTGCCTGAAATCTCTGTAGGCCATGACTCGGGTGTATTCCCAAAAATCAATTCCTTTCCCTCGCGACTCAAAAAAAGATGCACAGGAAGAAGGGGCAATGAGAGTGAATAGGACTTCCCTGGCTTTAGGGAGGAAAGTATTCCTCCCTTGCTCTGCAAAAACTCCTCAAGATAATGCACAGCCCGACCCGAAGTCCCAGGATTTAAACAACCCAGTTTTATGGCCCAAATCGGTGTCCTGCCCTGCATATTTCCGAAAAAGTGAAAACTGCCATCCAAAGTTTCCAAAATCGCCAGCAGAAGCCGGTTTCTGCGCAAAACTTGAGTTGTGATCCGTTTTTTAATGGAAGTCGAACCCAACCATTGCGAGAAATAAAATCCCAATTGGAACACCGCGTTATAGCGGGGAAAATTAGCCTGTTCCCCACGCCAGGACCTCAGAAGTTGTGGATTTCTGGGATAGATGTTAATCGTCAAGCTCGACTCCCCGTTCACGCTGCCTTCCACCCTTTCAAGGTGCTGCAAAGGATTTGGGTTCTTCAACGCTAGTAATTCAGAGACTAAGGACAGCCCACCTTTTTGAACCCTGAGAAATAGGTTGTTGGTTTTTTCATCCATTACTTTTGGGTTCTCAGCCGAAGGAAGCTTTCTGGCCGTACTTGATGAAACCAGCAAATGAGAACCCATACGCTTTAGATAGAGAACCTGATTCGATAAAACCTGCCAGGCTACCCACCTAGATTTTTGATCAACAGAAAGTCTCAGTTTTTCTGGCAAAAGATTCCGTAGACCTTCCTGGTTTTGATAGGGACTTACCCAAAGGAACTGGGTTCGTCCACCTTCCTCCCAAACCGAAAGAGCTGAATGCGAAAACAGCTTTCCCCAGTCCTGAATCGAGTTCGACTGAAATAAAAGCAGTCTTGAAAGATCATAGCCTCGTCCCAAATCCGCAAGAACAGAAATCCCCAGAGACAAAACCCTCGAAAATGCATTTTCTGGAAGAGTTTGGACAAAAATCAGGTCTTCATCCTGGGCGTAAGCCCCCAGATCAATGAAGTCTTCCTCGGCATCGAGGCCCAGCACTTCAGACTCGGGACTTAGAACCTTCTTGTCCTCAATTCGAAAAGCGATACTGAGAAAAAAAAGAAAGGCGCAAAGAATTAACAGCCTCATCAAGGGCCCTCAAGCACCAAGAATGCCCTTTTGGAGGAGCTGCTCATGGATCCTGGCTAGCGGTAAGCCAACGACATTGTAATAACAGCCTTCAATGCTCTCAACAAAGAGCCGGGCAAAACCCTGAATAGCATAAGCCCCAGCCTTACCCATGGGCTCTCCACCCTCCACGTATTGAGTGAGTCGCTTTTGAGAGATCGGTAAAAAACGAACCCGTGTGGTCTCGACACCCGCTAAAAGAGTTTCTCCGTTTAAAGCAACCACAGAGTACCCGGTCAATACCGCGTGAGTCTGCCCAGACAACTTCGTAAGCATCGAGAAAGCTTCTTCGTTATCTTGAGGCTTACCCATGATCTGGTCTCCAAGAACCACGATGGTATCAAAGGTAAAAAGCAACCCTTCCCTAACTTCAAGGCTCTGCAAGATCCCCTCTGCCTTGAATCTGGCGTTTTCCTGGGCAAAATCCGCAGGAGAAAGATCGGTGGGTAACGAAAGCTCGTTCTCTGCCGAGACGGTTTCAAACTCAGAATAAAGATAAGAAAAAAGCTCCCGGCGCCGGGGCGACCCCGAACCCAGGAAAATCATGGACGACATAGATTAAAAGGGCTACTCTGCCTTTTCTTCGGCTTTTTCGGCTTTTTCAGCCGACTTGGCCTTGGAGTTCGGCACTTGATAACCCTCGATGAGTCCTCGTACCTTCGTCATCAGGCGACTTTTGTTACGGGCGGCGTTTCCCTTGTGGATAATCCCTTTGGAAACCATCTTATCGTAGAGGCGCAAAGTCCCGGGAGTCAATGCTGCCAAAGCTTCCGCGTCACCAGACCCGATCACGCTGGCGATCTTCTTTTTAGCGGTCCTCAACTCAGAACGCAGAGCTGTATTTCGTTCTCTACGCTTGTCTGCCTGTCTCGCTCTTTTTGCTACGGATGGAATATTTGCCATGACTCTCCCTTTCGAACCGCCTTCTAGCGGCACGACAGTATATCAAAGCAAATAGAGAAAGTGAAATGTTTTATTAAACCGCCAGGGCTGTCCTATTAAAACTTTGTAGCGTCAAATCTATGAAAACCCCTCCGCGTCATCCCACGGCTTGACCGGGGGATCCACTCAAAAGGTCGAAAATCTTGGACAAGCACGAATCATCGAAAAGAAGAGAAAGATGGATCCCCCGATCAAGTCGGAGGATGACGGGGTTTGGGTGGCTAAAAATGAGGATCCCCATGGGGTTTCATGCCTTATGATGGCTTAACCGAAGTCTTTAAGAGATTTTAATAGGACAGCCCTGATTAAATCGCTTGAGACCAGGATTCTTTGAAGCTTTGGAATTTGTCTTGGATGATGGATTGGCGCATGGCGTCCATGAAGTTTTTGAAAAAGGCGAGATTATGATAGCTGGCAAGGCGCGGTCCCAGAAATTCCTTAGTGCGAAACAAGTGGTGGATATAGGCTCTTGAATAACGTAAGCAGACTTTGCAGTTGCAATCAGCATCTATGGGATTGAAGTCATTTTTGAAGCCGGAATTGATGATATTAATCGCACCGCCTCGGGTGTAGAATTTTCCATGGCGTCCGACTCGTGTGGGCATCACGCAGTCAAATAGATCAATTCCATTCGAAACTGAGGTTAAAAAATCTTCAGGAGTACCCACCCCCATAAGATAACGGGGCCTTTTTTCACAATACCCCGGAGCGAGAGCCTCAAGAACCTCTCGCATACTCTCCTTGCTCTCACCTACTGAAAGACCTCCAATGGCGATTCCATCAAATTCATGGCTCTGAATGGCAGTCTGACTCTCCAGGCGCAGATCCTTATGAATTCCCCCCTGAATGATCCCAAAAAGATGTTGATGCTGAGGGTCTTTTTGGAATTCCTCCAGGCTTTGCTTTGCCCAACGATGCGTTCTATGCATGGACTCTAGAATATAACTCTCACTGGCATCTCCAGGCGGGCATTCATCAAAAGCCATGATGATATCCGCCCCAAGATTACGTTGAATCTGAACCGCCCGCTCTGGAGTGAATCGATGCGACGATCCATCGATAGGAGAACGAAAATCAACACCGTCTTCATCAATTTTTCTAAGATCTTTAAGAGAAAAAACCTGAAATCCACCACTGTCGGTAAGAATTTTCCCTCCAAAGCCCATAAAACGGTGCAACCCACCTGCTCCGTGGATCAGTTCATCCCCCGGACGCAGGGCTAAATGATAAGTATTGGCAAGCACAATCGGAAAATCCAATTCCTCTAATTCATCAGCATCCAGAGTCTTGACCGTGGCTTGAGTCCCCACAGGCATAAAAAGAGGAGTCTGAACAACTCTCCCATTCAAGGAAAATCGCGTCACCCGTGCACAGGTCTTAGAGCAGCGACCCAGGACTTCCAAATCAAGCATGAGCAGGCATACTAATAACTACCCAGCCCAAAAAGCAAACTCGGAATAAAGCCAGGGCTGTCCTTGTAGAGCAGTTTACAAAAAAATATGACCAAAGAAACCGGGGAAAAAGAAACAATGGAATCAATGGACGCCGCAGGGCCACCGCGTCATCCTGAACTTGATTCAGGAACCAGAAGTTCAGCCACATGGGACTGTTACGAAAGAGAAGATGGTGTGAATCGAGTTCAGCATGACGATATCTATGGGATTTCATGCCTTATGATGGGTTAACCGAAGCTTTTAGGAGGTTCTAATAGGATGGTCCTGTGTAACAGTATTGACTCTCCAGGCGGTATTACTTATAGTATTACCAGAGGGAAGCTATGCCAAAGTCCAAAATTGCTATCTCAATCGATGACGGGGTACTTCAAAAAATTGATGCTCTGGTCAATTCAAAACATTTTGCCAATCGGAGTCAAGCCATCCAAAACGCTGTGCAAGCCGCTATATCCAAAATGGAGAGATCACGACTGGCTAAGGAATGTGCAAAACTTGATCCTGATGAGGAGAAAGTTCATGCCGAGGAATGGTTTGACTCGGAGCTAGAAGAATGGCCAGAATACTAAGAGGCGATGTACGATGGGCGGACCTGAACCCGACAAAGGGGCATGAACAGACAGGCAAAAGGCCCGTTGTAGTCTTGAGCAACGACATTTTCAATGAAAGATCGCTTACCGTAATTGCCATGGCCTTGACCAGCCAAAAGCAAAAGGCTGGATTTCCGCTCACCTATAAACTCGATCCCAAAACACTGCCTAAGGAATCTTGGGTTAAAATGAGTCAGATTAGGACTTTGTCCACGCATAGAATCGGTAAAAAAATTGGCTCTCTAGACCCAGAAACCTTGGATATTTTGCTGGAAGGTTTCATGGAGATTGTCTCGTGATCTCGAGTCCTCAGTAACAAACCCTCTAGTTCACTTTTTGGAGGTGGTGGAGTTGTTTTTTGGCCTCGACTTCACCGTGGATTAGCTCTTGATAGGCTTTCACGTCCTCCAGGTTTTTTAACGCTCCCCTGGGGCTTTTTAGAAAGGAGCGCGCGGCTTCCTGAAAGGCGTTTTCAGCTTCTGTGAATTTACCAGCCTCAAACTTTAGAATCGCGAAATTTTTCCAGGATTGGTGGTGGTTTGGATTCATGGCTATGGCGAATTCATAGTTTTTTAGCTCTTTTGCAACCGAATCAGACAGCAAGGCCCTGGCGTAATAGTAGGGAGCGTAGGTCGGAAGGCTTTCAATCCCCTTTTGCAGCCAATGGCGGGCCTGCGAAAGATCCCCTGCTTTTTGACTCAAGAGAGCCCTGTGATAATAAGTGGAAGGGTCGGGTTTGAGCTTATGGGCTTGATCCATCAGTGCCTCGGTTGATTTGATCTCAGATGGGTTCAACGACCTCCTGAGTCGCGCCTGAACCCAGCGGTGGTATAATTCTCCATCGACCCAGTTTGAATGTTCCAGAAACTGAAAATCTGCGTCAGATCTGGCCGCCGCCAGGCCCGCGGAGTAATCTAGTTTTCCAATCCAAAAAACAGCCCAGAGAGCCAGGGCAGGCAACGGAAGCCAGCGCTTTGCAGTCACGTGGGACTCTGGAACCAATCGGGATGCGAGAGCCTGGCAACAAACGATCAAAACAGGGATCAAAATAACCCCGAAACTAAAAAGATCATAGACTAGCGAGAGCAAAAGCACCGAACCCAGGGCCAAGCGCTCTCCCGGCTCCCAGACCTTCAAGCAGTAAAGCCCCAACCAAAGCAGTCCAAAGAGCCAGAGCAACCCTGGAATGAGCCCGAGATAGAGCAAAATAGACAAGGGAGTCGCATGTGAATGAGAGCTAAAGCGCAAGGATCTTAAATCTTCGCGGTCCTGGTAGGAATCAATCCCGGCAAATCGTCCCTCAAGGTTCTTCCAATAAGCTCTGCGGTAGCCATCTTGTCCGATTCCTAAAAACAGATGGTCCTTCATTATTTTTAGCGAAACACCCATCTCAGAGGCCCGCACTTTCAAGGATGAAAAATGCTTGAACTGATGTGGATTCATTACGCCATAAAGCAAACCACCCAGAAAAACCAGAACCAAAACACCGGCTACCCACCTGCGACCCTGGCTCCAAAAAAACAAGGCCAAGGTGCAAAAAAAACCCAAAATAGCCGCTCTTGAGAAAGTCAAAAGAATGGAAACCAAGGTTCCAAAAATCCAAGTGCGGGGATGACGGGTTTTGCCATACCCCATCCAAAACCAAAATAACAGGCAGGCCGCTAGCAGATTGGGGTTCCCGGTCAAGCCCGAGAGGTGGTATTCACTGCCCTGATAAAAAGGGTTCAACCCCAAAAACTCAATGCCGGTTAAACCAATCAGTACCCATTGTACGGGGCTAGCAAGGGCCTGCAAGGACCAGTTTCCCCTCTTGATACAATAGGGTAGGACATAGGTCAAAGCCACGAGTCCAAGGGTGTGAATCCAATACGGACTTCCCAGATAGACGTCTGTAAGCAGAGGAGTGGCCAAGACTCCCAGAAAAACCAGACGAATCAAAGACGGATACTTCAAGTCCGCATCTCGACTATAGCGCAGTTGAAACAACAAGAACAAGCCAAGAAACCCCAGACTGAAACAAGCCCATTTCGGATCAATAAAAGAGGAGTAGACCTGGTCCCAATAGACAAACTGATGCAAAAAAACCAGGGCTAAAAAACCATTGGCCACGTTTAGATCCCCTGTAATTTTACAGGTACAGGGGTATCCAAAATCAGCTCGGGGGGTGAAATAGCCGCCCGATACGCCACGATCTCCACCCCTTTGGCATGACTATCTATCAAAGCCTGACAATATGCAGGGTCTACATCCCAGGCCGGCTGAAAACCTTGCCCATCTTCACGCTGAATTAAAAAAAACATCACAGCGCGAAAACCTTTAGACACTAATTCGACCAACCCCTCTAGATGACGTTTCCCACGCGTTGTGACGGCATCAGGAAAGGCCAAAACTCCATTTTCCAAGAGTAGGGTTACGCTTTTAACCTCAACAAAACAAGGCGCAAGCCCCTCCTTCTCTCCAGGTAAAAAAATATCAAAACGGCTTGAACTACCGTCTGAGACTTCTCTTCGCAAAGACTCGTAACCTTTTAGCTCAGGGATTTTTTGGGCCAGAATTGATTCTGAAACAATGGCATTGGCCCGCTGGGTATTCACTCCGATCCACGAATTTCCGTTGTGAGTCATCTCCAGGGTAAAAGGAAGTTTTCTGGCCTTGTTTTTACTGCGGCTCAAACGAACCTCCCAATCGGGTCCGATACAGGAAGTCATGCGTCCTGGATTTGGACAATGCGCCGTAACCATCGAGCCATCCTCCAGAGTGACATCGGCTAGAAACCTTTTATAGCGACGCTCCAACCGACCTTTTAGGAGTTCCTCTTCAATCTTCATGGCTTCAGGGTAGCGCAAAAAGAAAGAGGAGCCAAGCACTGCCTGACTCCTCTGAATTGGGGTCTTTATTTTTTAACTAAAAATCAGCCCCGGAAATATTGATCCAGAAACTTCATGGCATCAACAAAAAAGCGTCTTTGCTGACCCTGAGAGTTCATGAGTTGAAAACGTACAAACCTTCTCATCTCGTTCGTGATATTGATAATCGTACTTTTCATGAGACGATCGCCCACCCGATGTACTTTCGCCATCACTTGCAATAGTCGTGACTCATGCGCTTCGAGATCACGGCTT